>JBBQBW010000063.1:0-9162 GCA_038318025.1 Burkholderiales bacterium
AGCAGCTGGGCGAACGTGAGCGAGGGTTACGAGACCGGCGTGGCGGCGTTCGTGCGTTCAGTGCTCGACGATACGCAGCCCAACGCCTTCCTCGAGGACTTCCGCGCGGCACTGGCGCCGGTGGCATGGGCGGGCTACCTCAACAGCCTCGGCATGGTGGCGGTGAAGCTCACCTCGCCCGGCATGCCCGATTGCTACCAGGGCAACGAGATGTGGGACTTCTCGCTGGTGGACCCCGACAACCGCCGGCCGGTGGATTACGCGCTGCGGGAGCGCACCCTCGCGGCCCTCGAGGCGCTGGGCGATGCGCCCGCGCCGGAAGCGTTGCGCGAGATCTTCGCCGCACTCCCCGACGGCCGCGCCAAGCTCTACGTCACCTGGCGCCTGTTGCAGCTGCGGCGCGCGCGCGAAGCCCTGTTCTGCAACGCCGGCTACACCATCGTGCGCGTGCGCGGCGAGCGCGCCCGGCATGCCGTCGCGTTCGCGCGCCGCCACGATGGCGAGTACGCCATCACCGTCGTACCGCGCCTCACGGCGCAACTCGGCGTGAGGCCCGGGGCGCTCCCCTGCGGCGCGATCTGGGGCGATACGCGGCTCGACGTGCCGTTCGTCGAGGCGGGGACGCGCCTTCGCGATGCGATCACGGGGCGGCAGGTGACGCTCGACGGGCAAGGGATCGCCCTCGCGAGCCTGCTCGACGTGGCGCCGGTGGCGGTGCTGACGACCTAGACCTTAGGGTAGACCTTAGGGGACAGACCACCAATTGCGGAGAATGAAACCGTCGTTTCACCAAGTGCAATTGGTGGTCTGTCCCCTAAGGGCCCTCGGCCAGCACCCGCTCCATCTCGGCCTGGATCCAGAGCCAGTCATCCTCGAGTGCGCAGACGCGGCCGGCGACCTCGGCACGGCGCTTGAGCGACTCCTGCAGGCGCTCGCGACTGCCATCCTCGTAGGCCTCGGCCGTGGCAAGCCACGCCTCGGTGGCGGCGGACTCCTCCGTGAGCGCGGCGAGCTCGGTCTCGATCGCCGCCAGGCGCTTCTCGAACGGCTTCTTCGCCTGGGCCCCGCGCTGGCGCGCCTGGGCCTGGACGCGACGCTCCTCGCGCCGGTTGGGCGCCACCGTGGCGGACTCGTCGCGCCGCGAGCCGCGCGCATGGTACTCGCGCGCCCACTGCTTGTAGTCGTCGAGGTCGCCATCGAAGGGTGCCACCCGACCGTCGGCCACCAGCAGCCACTGGTCGGTCGTGGCGGCGAGGAGGTGCCGGTCGTGCGCCACCACCACCAGCGCGCCCTCGAACTCCATCAACGCCTCGGCGAGCGCCTCGCGCATCTCGATGTCGAGGTGGTTGGTGGGCTCGTCCAGCAGCAGCAGGTTGGGGCGCTGCCAGACGATGAGGGCGAGGGCCAGGCGCGCCTTCTCGCCGCCGGAGAAGCTCTGCACCCGCTGCGTCACCTGGTCCCCGCGGAAATCGAAGCCGCCGAGGAAGTCGCGGAACACTTGCTCGCGCTCGCCGGGGGCGAGCTTCTCCAGGTGCCATAGCGACGTGTGCTCGAGGCGCAGCTGGTCCACCTGGTGCTGCGCGAAGTAGCCGATGCGCAGCCCCTGGGCGCGGTTCATCTCGCCGCCGAGGAGCGGCAGGTCTCCGACGAGCGTCTTCAGCAGCGTGGACTTGCCCGCGCCATTGGGACCGAGAAGCCCGATGGCATCCCCCGGCAGCACGCTCCAGTCGATGCCGGAGAGCACCGTCTTGCCCGGGTAGCCGATCTGCGCTTCCTCCAGCGCCAGCAGTTGGCGCGGCTTCTCCGCCGGCGGCTTGAAGCCGAACGAGAACGGCGCGTCGACGTGGGCCGCGGCGATGCGCTCCATCTTCTCCAGCGCCTTGATGCGGCTTTGCGCCTGGCGCGCCTTGGTGGCCTTGGCGCGGAAGCGGGTGATGAAGGCCTCGAGGTGCGCGACCTTGCGCTCCTGGCGCGCGTGGGCCGACTGCTGCAGCGCCAGACGCGCCGCGCGCGTCGCCTCGAACGCGGTGTAGTTTCCGGCATAAGCGTTGAGCTTCTCGCCCTCGACGTGGACGATGTGGCCGGCGACGCGGTCGAGGAACTCGCGATCATGGGTAATGAGGATCACCGCGCCGGGAAACGCGGTGAGCCAGTCCTCGAGCCACAGCACGGCGTCGAGGTCGAGGTGGTTGGTGGGCTCGTCCAGCAGCAGCAGGTCGGCGCGGCACATGAGGGCGCGCGCGAGGTTCAACCGCATCCGCCAGCCGCCGGAGAAGGTGGCGACGGTCCGCGCCTGGGCGGCCTCGTCGAACCCGAGGCCCGCGAGGAGCGTCTGCGCCCGGGAGCGCGCCTGGTAGCCGCCGATCTCGCCGTAACGGCCGTGCAGCTCGCCCACGCGCTCACCGGTGTCATGGGCGGCCTCCGCCGCCGCGATCGCGGCTTGCAGCTCGCGCAACTCCGCGTCGCCGTCCACCACGAACTCGAGCGCCTCGCGGTCGATGGCCGGCGTCTCCTGCGCCACGTACGACATCACCCAGCGCGGCGGCATCGACACCTCGCCCGCGTCGGCGTGGAGCTCGTCGCGGATCAGCGCGAAGAGGCTGGTCTTGCCAGCGCCATTGGGGCCCACCAGGCCCACCTTCTGGCCAGGGTGGACGTTCATCGACGCGTCGTCCAGCAGCACGCGCGCGCCGCGGCGCAGCGTCACTCCCGCGACCCTCAACATTTCTGCTGGCTCCGGAGCAAGACGGGCACGCAGATGGCCGCAGATGGAACGCGGATGGGCGCAGGTGAAGATAAGTGCCGAGGGCGGCCGGGATCATTGCGCACCTCCGCCGACCGACCCTTACGACCAACTACTTCCATCCAATCTGCGACCATCTGCGTTGCATCTGCGACCATCTGCGTTCCCGTTTTAATCCCCCGCTTCGCGAAACAGCGGGGTTGAGCCAAAATAGCCCTTTATCGTAACCTCCACGCCCGCCATGAACGCCGCCGCCGCACCCGCCGCCCCCCACCCCGAGGCCTTCCGGCGCGAATTCATCGAGTTCTCGATGGCGGCCGGCGTGCTGCGGTTCGGCGACTTCAAGACCAAGGCCGGCCGCGCCTCGCCCTACTTCTTCAATACGGGCCTGTTCAGCGACGGCGCCAACCTGGGCGAGCTGGGCCGCTACTATGCCCGTGCCGCGCTCGCCTCGGGAATCGGCTTTGACCTGGTGTTCGGGCCCGCCTACAAGGGCATCACGCTGGCCGCGGCGACCGCGATCGCGCTTGCCGCGGAAGGCCGCAACGTGCCTTTCTGCTTCAACCGCAAGGAAGCCAAGGACCATGGCGAGGGCGGGCTCATCGTCGGCGCCCCGCTGGCGGGCCGGGTGCTCATCATCGACGACGTCATCACCGACGGGGCCTCCAAGCGCGAGGCGATCGAGATGATCCGCGCCGCCGGCGCCACCCCCGCAGGGGTACTGATCGCCCTGGACCGCCAGGAGCGCGGCAAGGGCGAGCTGTCGGCGCCCCAGGAAGTCAGCCGGGACTATGGGTTGCGCGTTACAGCCATCGCGACGCTCGAGGACATCCTCGCCACCCTGGCGGGGCGCCCGGAGCACCGCGAGAACCTTCGACGCATCGAGGATTATCGGCGCCAATACGGCGTCGCCATGGGGAAATGACAATGAAGAAAATCGTCCTGCTGCTGCTTGCCCTCTACGTGCCCGCCGCCGGCGCCGCCTACAAGTGCGTCGACGAGAAGGGCAAGAGCCACTACGGCGACACCCCGCCGCCCGGGTGCGGCAACGTCCCGATGCAGGAGGTGACCCGCACCGGCAAGGTGCTGCGCACCATCGACCCCACGCTTACCGATGAGCAGGCCAAGGCCAAGGCGGCGCAGGTGGAGCTGAAGAAGGCGGCCGACAAGACCGCCGCCGAGCAGAAGCGCAAGGACATGGCGCTGCTCAGCTCCTTCGCCTCCGAAAAGGAATTCGACGTCGCCCGCGACCGCAACGTGGAGCCGATCAAGGCGCGCATCGGGATCGCCCGCGAGCGCATGAAGCAGGTGGAGAATTCGGAGAGCAAGATTCAGGAAGAGATGGAGTTCTACAAGGCCGGCAAGGGCAAGTCGGGCAAGAGCAAGGAGATGCCCTCCAACCTGGTCGAGGGCCTGAAGGGCGCCGAGCAGGAGCGCGCCACCATCGAGAAGAACATCGCCGGGTACGAGCGCGAGATCGAGGCGATCCGCAACAAGTTCGACGCCGACAAGCAGCGCTGGGTGGCGATCAAGGCGGACCAGGGCAAGGTGAAGCCCGCCGCCACCGCCGAAGCTGCGCCAGCGCCTGCCCCGGCCGGGGCCAAGGCCGCGCCGAAGAAGAACTAACCCGCAAGCCGCCGCTTGAGGATCTCGCCCACCTGGGCGGGGTTGGCGCGGCCGCCGGTGGCCTTCATCACCTGGCCCACCAGGGAGTTGAAGGCCTTTTCCTTGCCGGCGCGGTAGTCGGCCACCTGTTTTTCGTTGGCCGCGAGCACCTGGTCCACCGCGGCCTCGAGGGCACCGGCATCGGACACCTGCGTGAGCCCGCGGCGCTCGACGATCGCATCCGGATCGCCCTCGCCCGCGGCCACGGCGCGCAGCACCTCCTTCGCCGACTTGCCCGAGATCGTCGCCGCTTCCAACAGCTCGAGGATTCGCCGGAGCGCCCCAGCGGCCACCGGAGGTGACGCGAAATCGGCGCCCGCCTCGTTCATCACCGCGGAGAGCTCGCCGTTCACCCAGTTGACCGCGGCCTTCTGCATCCCTGGGCTCGCCCCTGCGGCCACGGCCTCGAAGTAGTCGGATTTCTCCCGGCTCTCGACCAGGAGCGCGGCATCGTGGGCGCCGGCTCCCATCACCTGGTACGCCGCCCGGCGCACCGCCGGCAGGGGCGGCATCGCGGCCTTCACCTCCTCAATCCAGCGCGCGCTGATCTCGAGCGGCAGCAGGTCCGGATCCGGGAAGTAGCGGTAGTCCTGGGCGTCCTCCTTCGAGCGCATCGGGCGCGTCTCGTCGCGATCGGGATCGTAGAGCCGCGTTTCCTGCGCCACCTTGCCGCCGTCCTCGATCAGCTCCACCTGGCGGCGCACCTCGAACTCGATGGCGCGCTCCATGAAGCGGAAGGAGTTGAGGTTCTTGATCTCACAGCGCGTGCCGAGGGGCTCGCCAGGACGGCGCACCGAGACATTGGCGTCGCAGCGGAACGAGCCCTCCTGCATGTTGCCGTCGCAGATGCCGATCCAGCGTACCAGGCCGTGCAGCGCCTTGGCATAGGCCACCGCCTCGGCGGCCGAGCGCAGCTCGGGCTCGGTCACGATCTCCAGCAGCGGCGTTCCGGCGCGATTGAGGTCGATGCCGGTCATGCCGTGGTAATCCTCGTGCAGCGACTTGCCCGCGTCCTCCTCGAGGTGCGCGCGGGTGAGGCGCACGTGCTTCTGCGTTTCCCCCACCACGATGTCGAGGCCCCCGCCGACTACCACCGGCAGCTCGTACTGGCTCAACTGGTAGCCCTTCGGAAGGTCGGGATAGAAGTAGTTCTTGCGCGCAAAGACGCTGCGGGGCGCGATGGTGCCGCCCACCGCCAGGCCGAAGCGGATGGCGCGCTCCACGGCGCCGCGGTTCAGCACCGGCAGCGTGCCCGGCAATGCCAGGTCGACCGCCGAGGCCTGCGTGTTGGGCGCGGCGCCGAAGGCGGTGGAAGAGCCCGAGAAGATCTTCGACGCGGTGGTGAGCTGCGCGTGGGTCTCCAAGCCGATCACGACTTCCCAGCTCATGGAAACCCTGGCGGCTTGCGCGTGTGCCAGTCGGTCGCCTGCTGGTAAGCGTGGGCAGCGGCGAGCATGCGCGACTCGTCGAAGTAGTTGCCGACGACCTGCAGCCCCACGGGGCGGCCCTTCGCACCGAAGCCGCACGGGATCGACATTCCCGGCAGGCCCGCCAGGTTGATCGGGATGGTGTAGAGGTCGTCGAGGTACATCTGCACCGGGTCCTGGTCCCTGCTGCCGAGGTCGAACGCCACCGACGGCGCCGCCGGCCCCACGATCAGGTCGCATTGCCGAAACGCCTCGGTGAAGTCTCGCGCGATCAAGCGGCGCACGCGCTGGGCCTGCAGGTAGAACGCGTCGTAGTAGCCGTGGGAGAGCACGTAAGTGCCCACCAGGATGCGGCGCTTCACCTCGGCGCCGAAGCCTTCCGCGCGCGTCTTGCAGTACATGTCGTTCAGGTCGCGGTATTCGGCCGCGCGATGGCCGTAGCGCACGCCGTCGAAGCGCGACAGGTTCGAGGACGCCTCGGCGGGCGCGAGCACGTAGTACACCGGCACCGACAGGTGCTGGTTGGGCAGGTTCACCTCGACCGTAGTGGCGCCGAGGCGCTCGAGCTCGCGCACCGCGGCCATGATCGGCTCGGCCACGTCGCGCGCCAGGTCGGCGGTGAAGTACTCGCGCGGCAGGCCGATGCGCAGCCCCTTCACGCCGCCGCCGAGCGCTGCCACGTAGTCGTCGCGCGGCCGGTCGATGCAGGTGGAGTCGCGGGGATCGAACCCCGCCATCACCCCCAGCAGGAGCGCCAGGTCCTCGGCGCTTTCCGCGATCGGGCCGCCCTGGTCGAGGGACGAGGCGAACGCGACCATGCCGTAGCGCGACACGCGCCCGTAGGTGGGCCTCAAGCCCGAGACGCCGGTGAAAGACGCCGGCTGGCGGATCGAGCCGCCGGTGTCGGTGCCGGTGGCCGCCGGCGCGAGGCGCGCGGCGACCGCGGCCGCCGACCCACCCGAGCTGCCGCCGGGCACCGCCGCGAGGTCCCACGGATTGCGCACCGGACCGAAGAACGAGCTCTCGTTCGACGAACCCATGGCGAACTCGTCCATGTTGGTCTTGCCGAGCAACACGGCGCCAGCGCGGTCGAACTGCTCGATCACGTGCGCGTCGTAGGGCGCCACGAAATTCTCGAGCATCCGCGAGCCGCACGTGGTGCGCCAGCCCGCGGCGCAGAAGAGGTCCTTGTGCGCCACGGGAATGCCGGTGAGGGGACCGCCCGCGCCGCTCGCGATGCGCTGGTCGGACTGGCGCGCCTGGGCGAGGCTCTTCTCGGGATCGACGGTGATGAACGCGTTCAGCGCCGCGTTGTGGCGCTCGATGCGCGCGAGGTAATCCCGCGTGAGCTCTTCGCTCGAGACTTGCCGGGCGGCGAGCTGGCGTGCGAGCGCGGCGATCACTCGACCACCCGGGGGACGAGGTACAGGCCGTCCTCGACCGCGGGGGCCACCGCCTGGAATCGGTCGCGCGCATCGGCCTCGGTGACCGTATCGTCGCGCAGCCGCTGCATCACGTCCTGGGGGTGGGACATCGGCTCCACCCCTTCGGTCGGGACCGCGCACATCTGCTCCACCAGGTCGAGGATGCCGTTCAGCTGGTGGGCAAAAGCCGCGGCCTCCCCCTCCGGCACCTCGATCCGGGCGAGCCGGGCGAGCCGGGTAATTTGTTCTCGGGAAAGCATGCGAAAGCGCTGCTAAGGCCTTAATTCATCGCGGATTTGGGCTATTATATTGCACCTGTGCCCCCGGGGCGCCCGTGCGTCCCGTATTCCCTTACGGATCAAGATGTTCTCCTTCGTTTCCAAGTACTTTTCCACCGACCTCGCGATCGACCTCGGCACCGCCAACACCCTGATCTACGTGCGCGGCAGGGGCATCGTCCTGGACGAGCCCTCCGTGGTCGCGATTCGCCAGGAAGGCGGCCCCAACGGCAAGAAAACCATCCAGGCGGTGGGCCTCGCGGCCAAGCAGATGCTCGGGCGCACGCCCGGCAACATCACGGCCATCCGCCCGATGAAGGACGGCGTGATCGCGGACTTCACGATCACCGAGCAGATGCTCAAGTACTTCATCAAGAAGATCCACGACAACCAGTGGTTCCGACCCAGCCCGCGCATCGTGATCTGCGTGCCGTACGGCTCCACGCAGGTGGAGCGCCGCGCGATCAAGGAGAGCGCCGTGGGCGCCGGCGCCTCGCAGGTGTTCCTGATCGAGGAGCCGATGGCCGCCGCGATCGGCGCGGACCTCCCGATCGCCGAAGCCACCGGATCGATGGTGGTCGACATCGGCGGCGGCACCACCGAGGTGGGCGTGATCTCGCTGGGCGGCATCGTCTACTCCGCCAGCGTGCGCGTGGGCGGCGACAAGTTCGACGAGTCGATCATCAACTACATCCGCCGCAACTACGGCATGCTGATCGGCGAATCCACCGCCGAGAACATCAAGAAGACCATCGGCTCGGCCTTTCCCGGCAGCGAGGTGCGCGAGATGGAGGTGAAGGGGCGCAACCTCGCCGAAGGCATCCCGCGCTCGTTCACGATCTCCTCCAACGAAATCCTCGAGGCGCTCACCGATCCGCTCAACTCCATCGTCTCGGCGGTGAAGAGCGCGCTGGAGCAGACGCCGCCCGAGCTGGGCGCCGACATCGCCGAGAAGGGCATGGTGCTCACCGGCGGCGGCGCATTGCTGCGCGAGCTCGACCGCCTGCTCATGGAGGAGACGGGGCTGCCGGTGATCGTCGCCGACGATCCGCTTACCTGCGTGGTGCGCGGCTCCGGCCGGGCCCTCGAAGAAATGGACAAGTTGGGAACGGTGTTCACCAACGACTGATGAAAGCGCCGGGGGTCGTCCCCGCCCTTCGTCCGATACCCGCGCCCGCGCGCGCTAGGGTGCGTCACCCGTGATCCGCGAGACCCCGTCCTTCTTCCACCGCGGCCCCAGCCCGCTCGCGCGCCTCACCTTCTTCGGCCTGGCCGCCATCGTGCTGATGATCGCGGACCACCGCTTCCGCGCGCTGGGAGCGATGCGCATGTCGCTCTCCGCACTCGCCCACCCGGTGCAGCAGGCCGCGGCGATGCCGACCCAGGCGTTATCCCGCGTAGCCGATTACTTCGCGACCCAGGACCGGCTGCTGCGCGAGAACCAGGCGCTCAAGGCCCAGGTGCTGGAGAATTCGGCCGCGGCCCAGGAGACCAGGCTGCTGCGCGCCGAGCAGCAGCAGCTCCTGGCACTCGACCAGTCGAAGGGCCGTTATGCCGAGGGCGGCGTGGTGGCCGAGGTGCTCTACACCGCGCGCAATCCCTTCGTGCGCAAGGTCGTCGTCGAC
>JBBQBW010000064.1:0-9022 GCA_038318025.1 Burkholderiales bacterium
TCGAACGCGTGCTCGTGCCGCAGCCCGGAGAGGTCGTGGATGCCCATGCCCTATTCTAGGCGGAGGGCGTTGTGGATGTCGGTGGCCGCGATCGCCGCGTGCCCGACGGCGACGGACAGCTGGTTCAGCGCCGCGACCACATCGCCGGCCGCATACAGCCCCGGCACCGAGGTGCGTTGGTGGTCGTCAACAAAGAGGTCGCCGGCTTCGGTGCAGCGCGCCCCCAGGTCGGTGGCGAGCTCGGAGCGCAGCCGGCTGCCGAGCGCGGGGTAGACCGTATCGAACACATGCACGCGATCGTCGGCGAGCCGCACCTCGGCCTGTTTCGCCGCGTTCATCTCCACCGCGCACACCGAATCGGAAACCAGAGCGATGCCCTCGCGCTCCGCCTTGGCACGCGACAGCGCATCCATCGGGGGATCCCCGGGCGGCGTGAGGAGCGTGATGTCCTCCGAAAAGGTGCGCATGAAGACCGCGTGGGAGAGCGCGCTCTTCGCCGGGCCGTACACCGCGATCTTCCGGTCGATCACCTCGTGCCCGTCGCAGATGGCGCAGAGCCGGATGCACCCCGCGTCGATCGCCTCGCGCAGGTTGCGCATCTCCGGCTCCTTGTCGACGAGACCGGTGGCGAGGAGCACCTTGCGCGCCGTGATGCTCTCCTCCCCCACGCGCGCGACGAACCCGCCCTCGACCGCCTCCAGCCCATCGACCAGCCCCGCAGTCACGCGGGCGCCGTAGCGCTGCACCTGTTCGCGCAGCCGCGCCAGCAGCTCGTCGCCGGAGATGCCCTCGGGGAAGCCGGGGTAGTTGCGGGTGCGCGGGATGTAGGACGCGCGGCTATGGCCGGCGTCGTAGACGGCGATGCGCCGGCGAAAGCGCGCGAGGTACACGGCCGCCGTGAGGCCCGCCGGGCCCGCGCCGATGATGAGGCAGTCGAAGTCGCTCATGGGAGTTTCCATGAGAGCCGCAACCGCGCCAGACGTTCAAGGGGAAGTGCAGCCCGCTGCGGTATGGGCCGGGTCGCGGCAGTCGTAGAGGGCGGAATAGCGCTCGAAGATCCGTGCCGCGATCACCGCGCACGCCTTGCAGCGATGCAGCGGCGCCTCCAGGCCCCAGTTCGGGCTTGCGCCTCCCGCCTCCTTCACGCACACCATCGGCATGATGCAGCCGATGCAGGTGCGGGGACGGCTTTCCTGGAACTCCGCGCTCATCTGCGCGTAGAGGCGTCCGGGGGTGAGCGAGGGGCGGTCGGGCACGGTGGGGGCTCTTCGAGTAGGACGTCCTCACTGTGGGGCCGGGTACCGCGGAGCGCTGTGCGCCATCGCACAACCCGGACTCGCTCGCCATTACAGCCGCAACCACCGCCTGGCAACGCTTACCGGGAGCCTACTCCTCCACCGCGGCACGCCGGAACGGCACGCGCCGCTCGTACACCAGGGTCGCCACGACCGCCGCCATCACCGCCAGGAGGAAGACGAGGAGCTGCGCCCATCCGGACCGCAGCCAGGTCCCCTGGTAGAACACGATCAGCAGCGCGGCGACGCCCGCGGCGATGAGGAGCGCCTTGCCGCCGTAGGCGTTGACCTCGAACCAGGTCGATTCTTGGGTGAGGGTGCGTTCGGTGCGAATGCCGTAGATGCGATTCTGCGGCACGAGCCGCAGCATGAGGGGAATGGCGACCGCGGCCACGATGACGCAGGCCACGAGGAGCGAGATGGTGATCAGCATGCTTCCTCCCACGGAAGTGCGCCCTATGGGAGCCCGGCTGGGCCGGTGTTCTTGTGGGGTACAGCATGCCACAGCCTCGCGGCTCAGTGGCAGGCGGGACCGCCCTCCCCCGCGGCCAGGTCGTCCAGGATCGGGCAATCCGGCCGGTTGTCGCCCTGGCAGGTGCGCGCCAGGTCCACCAGCGTCTTGCGCATCGCCCGCATCTCCACGATCTTCGCATCGAGCTCCTGCACGTGCTTCAGCGCCAGCTTCTTCACGTCGGCACTGGCGCGGCGGCGGTTGATCCACAGCCCCAGCAGCACCTTGATCTCCGCGAGCGAGAAGCCGAGGTCCCGCGACCGCCGGATGAAGCGCAGCACATGCACGTCGGGCTCGCCGTAGACGCGGTACCCCGACTCGGTGCGCTGGGTCTTCGGGATGAGGCCGCCGTCCTCGTAGTGCCGGATCATCTTGGCACTCACGCCCGAGGCCTTCGCCGCTGCGCCGATGTTCATGCCGGCCTCCAGCGCTTCAGCAGCAGCGCGTTGGTCACCACGCTCACGCTGGAAAGCGCCATCGCGGCGCCCGCGATCACGGGGTTCAGCAGGCCGAATGCCGCGAGCGGCACGCCCACCAGGTTGTAGATGAAGGCCCAGAAGAGGTTCTGCCGGATCTTGGCGTAGGTGCGCCGGGAAATCTCGAGCGCGTCGGCCACCAGCGTGGGGTCGCCGCGCATCAGCGTGATGCCCGCAGTGTGCATCGCCACGTCGGTGCCGCTACCCATCGCGATGCCGACATCCGCCGCTGCCAGCGCCGGCGCGTCGTTGATGCCGTCGCCCACCATCGCCACCACGCCTTCGCTCCTCAGCTCCGCCACCGCGCGCGCCTTGTCCTCGGGCAGCACGTTGGCGCGCACGTCGTCGATCCCGAGGGCCGTCGCGGCCGTCTTCGCCGCGCCCGCGTTATCGCCGGTGAGGAGGATCGAGCGCACGCCCAGGACGCGCAGCTTGCGCACCAGCTCCGCGGCGCCGGGCTTCACGGTGTCGCCGAACGCGAGCACGCCCAGTGCGCGTGGCCTTTCCCCCAGCTCGATGAGCCAAGACACGGTGCGCCCCTCCTCCTGCAGGCGAAGCACGGCGTCCCGCCACTCGTCGCGGCCCGCGGCCTGCAGCTCCTCGGCCCAACGGTCGCTCGCGATGGCGAGGCGCATGCCGTCCACGGTCGCCTCCACGCCCCGGCCGGGGACGGCTTTCGCATCAGTGGCCGGCAATAACTCGAGGCCTTCCACCTCCGCCGCCTTCACCACCGCGCGGGCGAGAGGATGGTCGCTGGTGCGCTGCACCGATGCGGCCAGCCGCAACACCTTAGGGGACAGACCACCAGTATCGGCAGCTGCAACTGGTGGTCTGTCCCCTAAGGTTTCCCCTAAGGTTTCCAGCACCTCCACCACCGTGGGCTTTCCCTCGGTCATGGTCCCGGTCTTGTCGAACGCCACCACGCGAACCGCATGGGCGTGCTCCAGCGCCTCCGCGTCCTTGATCAATATCCCGTGGCGTGCCGCGACCCCGGTCCCGGCCATGATCGCGGTTGGAGTGGCGAGCCCGAGCGCGCAAGGGCACGCGATCACCAGGACCGCAACCGCGTTGAGTATCGCCTGCTCCCAGTGGCCATTCGCCAACCCCCATCCCAGGAAGGTGATGAAGGCGATGACGATGATCACCGGCACGAACACCTCGCTCACCCGGTCCACCAGGCGCTGGATCGGCGCCTTGGCCGCCTGGGCCGACTCGACGTTGCGGATGATCCGGGCGAGCGTCGTCTCCGCTCCCACCGCCGTGGTGCGCGCGATGAGGCGCCCCTCCCCGTTCACCGCGCCGGCGGTGAGCCGGCTGCCGGGGTGTTTGGCCACCGGCAGGCTCTCGCCGGTGATGAGCGCCTCGTCCGCATGGGAGTCACCCTCGATCACGACGGCATCCACCGGCATGCGCTCGCCCGGGAGGATCGCCACCAGGTCGCCCACGCGGACGACTTCCACCGCCACCTCGCTCTCCACTCCCTCGCGAATCAAGCGCGCGCGCTCCGGCCGCAGCGCCGCCAGGGCGCGGATCGCGGCCGTGGTCTGGCGCTTGGCGCGGGTCTCGAGCCACTTACCCAGGCGCACCAGCGCGATTACCACCGCCGCGGCCTCGAAATAGAGGTGCTGCGCCCCGCCGTGGGCGAACATGAGGTACACGCTGAGGAGATAGGCGGCGCTGGTGCCCAGCGCCACCAGCAGGTCCATGTTGCCCGCGCCGGAGCGCAGCGCCTTCCAGGCTCCGACATAGAACCGCGCGCCGAAGTGGAACTGCACCACCGTGGCGAGCGCGAGCTGCGACCCCGCAGACAACGTCGCGTCGATGCCGAAGGGCGCGACGAGCATCGGCAGGGCGAGCGGCGCCGCGAGCACGGCGACGAGCGCCACCTGCAGGCCTTCGTGGGTCGCCACCGGCTCGGCCTCGCGCTTGCCCTCGACGCGCACCGTGGCTACGTAGCCCGCCTTGCGAACCGCGGCGAGCGCCGCCTCCGCCACGTCGCCGGAGGCCTCGACGGTGGCGGTCTCGGTGGCGAGGTTCACCGTGGCGCCGGTGACGCCCGGCACCTTCTTCAAGGCCTTCTCGACGCGCCCCACGCACGAGGCGCAGGTCATCCCCTCCACCTTGAGGGCGATCACGCCCGGGGCCGAACGAAGCGTGGGAAGCGCCGCGGTGTTCATGCAAGCACCGGCGTGTAGCCCGCGTCGTCGATGGCGGCCTGGAGTTCGTTCGCGCCGCGCGCGCTCTCGATGCGCACCTTCTTCGCGGCGAGATCCACCTCGCAGCGGGCGGCCGGGTCGAGCTCCTTCACGGCCTTCGTGATGGTGGAGGCGCAGTGGCCGCAAGTCATGTCGTTGACGGTGAATTCGATCATTCCGGTCTCCTCTGGGTAGTCATGGGCCTATGATAAACCTTCCCATAATGTCAGGGTCAAGCGTTGCCTCGGGGCAGGCAGGCGGCGGGGCTTGCGATGCGCCCCGGAGACGCCATCGGCAGCGTGTTGTCGGGGAGCGCCATCTCCATCTCGCGATTCCGACGGCAAGTCGCTCCCTTGTCCTACAACGCGTGTGTCACCGATCCACTAGTCGTGGCTGCGGTGCGACCGATAAATTTACAGGCATGTACTACGGCGAACGCTTCAACAGCTACACCCACATGGCAGGCTCGGTCCTGGCGGTGACGGGTGCTGCGGCGCTGATGACAATGGCCGCCCAGAAGGCCGACCCGGTGCGCCTCGCGAGCTTCGGCATCTACGGCGCCACCCTCTGCCTCCTCTTCCTCGCCTCCACCCTCTACCACTGCACCCGGGGCCGGGCGAAGGACATCTTCCGCAAGCTCGACCACTGCTCGATCTACCTCGTCATCGCCGGGAGCTACACGCCCCTCGCCCTGGTGACGCTCGACGGGACCTCGGGGTGGACGCTTTTCGCCGCGGTGTGGAGCCTCGCCGCCGTGGGCATCGCGCAGGAGATCTGGCTCGCGAAAGGGTTGCGCCTCACCTCGCTCGCGATTTACCTGCTGATGGGATGGATCGCGCTGGTGGCCCTGGAGCCGCTGGTGGCGCGCCTCACCTGGAACGGCTTCGCCTGGATGCTCGGCGCCGGGATGATCTACACCGTCGGCATCGTCTTCTACCTCTACGACGAGAAGTTCAAGCACTGGCACGGCATCTGGCACCTGTTCGTGCTGGCCGGCAGCGCGGCTTACTACGCGATGATCGTGAAGTTCGTGGCTTAGGTGTGAAGCGTGTGATCCATTCCCGGGAATGAATCAGAGCTTCCCTAGGGTTTGCCCGCCCGGCGCGCCATCTGTCGCTTCATGTAGCCGTTGATCAACGTCTCGTTCTCGGCCACATACCGGCCCAGCTCCGAGGCCAGGCGCTCGCCACAGTACTGGTACATCTCCTTCACCTGCTGCTGCCGGCGCGCGTCGCCCGCGATGTGCGCCCGGGTCGCCTCGTAGGTCGCGTACAGCGAACCATCGCGGTAATGCCCGGCGATGCCCTGCACCAGGTCGCCCAGGCGGTTGGAGAGTTCACGCAGGCCCGATGCCCGCTCCGACGGCAGTGCCTTGAACGCATCGCTCGCGAAGCAGATGTCCAGCACCGCGCTCGCCTCGGTGAGGCGATACACGTTGGCCATCATTCCCGACGGCGGGGTCCGGGCAGCGCCCGGAAGCGCCACCGCGAGCAGCAGCGCCGCGAGGATCTTCGAAGTGTCAGGCCTCATTGCGTCCTTTCTTATAGCGCTGCGCGTCCTGCAACCTCTTGGTGACGATCACGTAGGCCGCCACCAGAATGGCCGTGCCGACGATCACCGGCAGGAGGAAGCCGCCGCGGAAGTTGATCCAACCGCTCACGGCGATGGCGACCACGATCGCCAGCCCGCGCAGCACGAACTCCTCGCGGTGGAACCAGTGCTCGATCTCCTTCCCGCACATTGGACACGAGCGCAGGAAGGTCGTTTGCTGGATTTTCGACCAGCGGATGAAGCGCTGGCCCAGGTCGCCGCCGCAATGGGGACAGTCCCGCCGCACTAGATCGCCTCCGGCCCCTTGCGATGGGTTGCCACGCCCATTGCGCCCAGCACCAACCCCACGCCGAGCACGTACCAGAGCGAGAAGGTGTCGCCGGTCTTCTCCAGGATCGAGCCGCCCTGCAGCACCAGGGCCACGGCTGCGATGAGGGCGAGGACCAGCAGCAGGACGCCGCTCACCCGGGTGAGGATCGGAATGGTATTGGACTGCGAGGGCACCGCCGCCAGGAGGTAACCCGCGATGGTGAACACCGGGAACAGGATCCAGAGCGTGAAGCCGGCGCTGGCGCCGATGAGGCCCAGGGGAGCCAGGACCAGGATGGCACCCGACAGGATGCCGAGGGCGAGCAGCACGAGACCGGCGACGAAAAGCATCTTGACCTCCCAGCAGGGAAAGCCTGCGCAGACATTCTAGCTGGCCCCTGGGCGCCAGCCAAAGCCCGCTACTTCATCCCCGCGACGCCGAAACCCAGGGCCAGGGCCGCCAGCCCCGCCAGCACGCTCACCCCCACGTTCGCCGCCGCCACCGGCCAGTCGCCCCGCTTCAGGAGATACATCGTCTCCAGCCCGAAGGCGGAAAACGTGGTGAAGCCCCCCAGGACCCCGGTGAAGAGCAGCAGCCGAACCTCGGCGGTGAGCAGGTGGTGTTTTTCGGCCAGCCCCGCCAACACCCCCGCCACGAGGCAGCCCAGCACGTTGACCACGAAGGTCCCCGCGGGAAAGCGCCAGTCGAGGGTGTGATGCAGCACCCAGCCCGAGAGCTTGTAGCGCGCCACCGAGCCCACGGCGCCGCCCAGCGCCACCAGCAGGATCCCCTTCACGTCGCCGCCGCCTGGACCGACGGGCTCCACATGAGGTCGGTCACGCCCGGGTCGATGCCCTGCTGCTTGATGAGCGTGGTCACCTGGCCGCGATGGTGGGTCTGGTGGTTGAAGAAGTGCGCCACCGCCATCCACAGCGGCATCGTGCGCGGCCGCGGAGCGGTGATCGAGGTGTACGAGAGAATCCCGGCGAGCACCACGTCGGTCGTACCCGCCACCCACGCCTCGATCGCCGCATCGGTCGCCGCGCGCTCGCCGCACAGCTCGCCGAAATCGGCGTAGAGCTCCGTATCCAGCGGCCGCGCGGGAAACGCGGGCCCGCCGAAGCGCGCGAGCCAGACCCGGTCGGCGAGCAGGATGTGGTTCAGCGTGCCGTGGATCGACTTGAAGAAGGCGCCCTGGTCGCTCTTGCGCCCGGCGTCGGAGAGCGCGGCCGCGGCCTCGTAGAGCTTGGCGTTCATCCACGCGTTGTAGTCCGCCATCGCGCGCGCGTGGGCGAGGAAGCCCACGGGGGCGGGCGAGGCTGCGAAGGCCGCGTCGAGCGCGCAGCTCATGTGCAGCTTCGCGACGTAGCCTCCATCCACGGCGACCGCGAAGGGCTCGGTGCCGAAGGCCACGAAGCCGTGCTTCTCGTAGAGCGAGCGCGCCGCGTGGTTCACGTCGGTCACGGTGAGCTGCACCAGCTTCACCTCCGGGCGCTCGCGTGCGCCCGCCAACGCCGCTCGCACCAGCATTGCGCCGAGGCCCTGGTTGCGCGAGCGCCGCGGCACGTACATGCCGAAGATGTGGGCCTTGTGGCGCGCTTTCTCCCGCGGCTCGAACGAGAGCCCGACGGCGCCGGCGAGCCGGCCGTCGACGATCGCGCCGTAGACGCGCTCCCCCGCATCGGGCTCCACGTCGAGGCGCTTCTCCCACCCCGAAAGCGGCATCGCCGCACGCTCGCCCACGCTGGAGGTGAACGCGTCGGGATGGTCCGCATAGGCCTGCAGCATCAGCTCGCGATATTCCGCGGCGCGATCGGGCGCGAGGCGCTCGGCGCGGGGTGCCGCCGAGCGCTCGTTCATGCCGCGCCCCCGCAACCGGATACGGCCGCGTAATGCAAGACCGCCGGAAACGGATCGTAGAAGTGGTGCAGCAACGCGCGCCATTCCTGGTATTGCGGCGACTTGCGGAAGCCCACCTCGTGGGCCTCGACGCTCACCCAGCGCACCAGCAGCAGGTAGTGGCCCTCGCGTTCGATGCAGCGCTGCAGCTCGTGGGACAGGTATCCCGGCATCGAGGCGATGATCGCCTGCGCGCGGCCGAAGGCGGCCTCGAAGGCGCCCGACTCGCCGGTCTTCACTTGCAGTGCTGCGGACTCCAGGATCATCAGTACAGCTCCGCCATCAGGCGATCGAGCGCCGGCTGGCGCCCTGCCGCGGTGGGGGCCAGCAGGCCCTGCTGCTGCAGGATGGCCAGGAGCTTGCGCGGCGCCACGCCCTTGTAGCCCACGATCTCCACGTGCCCGGCCTCGACCTGGACGTTGGCAAGCCGCGGGTAGCCATCGATCACCGACTGGTACTGCTCCGGCAAGGTGAAGATGTAGTCGCTCTGGAGGCACGCGCCGGACGCGTCGCGGCGACGGCAACTGCCGCGCTCGTCGGTCACGACCTTCACGTAGCGGCGCACCGACTCGACGAGTGGCCCGGGGCGGCGGATGAAATCGGATGACGACGTGATCTCGAGCCAGTTGTCGCCGGTCACCGCCCAGCACACCAGCGGCACCGTTCCCAGGCTCGCCCAATGCAGCCCCCGGTAGCCGCAATGATTGGCCGCTGCAATTCCCGACATTGGCGCCGAGACCGTCACGAGGTCCACGTTGAGGCCGGCTCGTTCCCATTCGGGGCGA
>JBBQBW010000065.1:0-9012 GCA_038318025.1 Burkholderiales bacterium
AAGGGGCAGCCGCTCGCCTACAACAAGGACAACCAGGAGGACAAGGAGCCGCTCTTCGACACGGTCGACACGCTCACCGACGTCCTCACGCTGCTGGCCGAGATGCTCCCGGGCATCGAGCCGCGGGCGGAGCGCATGCGCGCGGCCCTCGCCGAGGGCTTCGCCACCGCCACCGACCTCGCCGACTACCTGGTGCGGCGGGGGCTGCCGTTTCGCGATGCCCACGAGGTCGTCGCGCGGGCAGTCCGCGCGGCCGAGGCCTCGGGGCGCGACCTGCCCGAGTTGTCGGTCGCCGAGCTGCGGGCATTTTCGCCGCTGGTGGGCGATGACGTGGCGGACTTCCTCACCCCGGAGGGTTCGGTCGCCTCGCGGCGCCACATCGGCGGCACCGCTCCCGAAGCGGTGCGCGCGGCGATCGCGCGCGCCCGCGCTCGGCTGGACGCCCGGGAAAGCTAGGGAAGCTCCTCGGTCCTGGGCTCGTAGACGCGGCAAAGCTTGCGCGTCTCGGGCCCCGACAGGCGGTCGCCCATCCGGCCACAGCGGTAGATGCGCTGGGAGAGCTTCTGGTGCCAGGTGCAGTTGTGGCACATCCCGAACGACCCCCCCTCGTTATCCTGCTGCAGGGTCATCAGCGCCTCGCGCAACGCCGAGGTGGCGTTGCGGATGCGGTTGGGGCTGATGTTGCGGGTGGCGTTCTGCCACGCGAGCGCGGGCTGGACCTCGGCGAGGAGCTGGTCGCCCGCCGAGGAGAGGCGCAACCGCACCACGCGGCGGTCGACGTCGTCCTCGAAGCGCTCGATGAGCCCCCGGCGGTCCAGCAGCAGCAGCGTCTGGGACACGGTGCCCTTGGTGAGACCGAGGTATTCCGCCAGCGCCTGGGGCGTGTTGGAATAGCGGTTCGCCTTGCTGAGGTAGGTGAGCGCCTGCAGGTGCACCGGCTGCAGCGACTCGTCGCCGCCGGACTTGCGCAGCTCGGTGCGCATGAGATTCCCGAGCCGTTCCACCAGCTCGAGAAGGACGAGCGGATTCTTGTCCATCCTCTCCTCCGTTCGCGGTAGCCCCGCGTAGCGCCATTAGTATCGACTCGATACCGGTTTGTCAAGGATTTGACCCCGGGAATATTCGTATCGATTCGATACCAATACCGGTTCCGGCGGTTCTGGCGGCTTTCGCGCGCCGCGGTTCAGCCGAAGTCGACGTCCACGCCCGACTGCAGCGCGATGATTCGCGCGAGTGATGCGTAGAGCTCGTCACCGGAACGCGTGTCGCGCCAGGCGCCCTCACGCCAGGCGAAGTGGAAGCCGCCGGAGCGCGCCGCCACCCACACCTCGCGGTTGGAAGTCTGGCGATTCACGATCACACGCGTGTCGTCGGGGCAGGTGATGGTGAGGATGCCGCCCTCGAGGTCGGCCTCGAGCGTGTCGGTGGCCTCCACCGCCGCCTCGATGCGCGCGAGGACCTGCTCGACTGCCCGATGGAAATCCGATTCCGTCATAATGCCGGGCATGATACGCGCCCTCGCACTCGCCGCCCTCATTCTCGTCGCGGCGGCGTGCGGACAGAAGGGCCCGCTCAAGCTTCCCGAGCCTCCCGCCCCCTCCAGCCCCGCAAAATGAACCCGCTCGATCGCGTCGATGGCGAGCTGCGCCTCGACGGCGCCTCGCTTCCCGAGCTGGCGCGCCGCTTCGGCACGCCGCTCTACGTCTATTCCCGCGCCGCCATCGAGAGCGCCTTCCTCGAGTTCGACCGCGGCCTCGAAGGCTCCGACCACCTTGTCTGCTACGCGGTGAAGGCCAACTCGAACCTCGCGGTGCTGGACGTCCTGGCGCGCCTGGGAGCCGGCTTCGACATCGTCTCCGGCGGCGAGCTCGCGCGCGTGCTGGCCGCCGGCGGCCGGGCCGACCGCGTCATCTTCTCCGGCGTGGGCAAGTCCGCGGCCGAGATCCGCGCGGCGCTGAAGGCGGGCATCAAGTGCTTCAACGTGGAGAGCGAGCCCGAGCTCGCGCGCCTCGACGCCATCGCCCGCGAGGAGGGCGTGGTGGCTCCGGTGTCGCTGCGCATCAACCCCGACGTGGATGCGCAGACCCACCCCTACATCTCCACGGGCCTTGCCGGCAACAAGTTCGGCATCCCCCACGGGCGGGCGCTCGACGTTTATGCGCGCGCGGCGACGCTTCCCAACCTTCACGTGACCGGCATCGACTGCCACATCGGCTCGCAGATCCTCGAGACCGGGCCGCTGGACCAAGCCCTCGAGCGCATCCTCGACCTGGTGCAGTCGCTCGCCCTCGCCGGGATCGGCCTCGAGCACGTCGACCTGGGCGGCGGAATCGGCATCCGCTACCGCAACGAGGCGGTGCCCGACATCGGCGCCTATTGCCGCCGCCTCACCCAGCGCCTGGCCGGGCGCGGCATGCAGATCCTGCTGGAGCCGGGCCGCGCAATCGTGGGCGGCGCGGGCGTCCTCCTCACGCGCGTGGAGTACCTGAAGACCGACAAGGCGAAGCGCTTCGCCGTGGTGGACGCCTCGATGAGCGAGCTGCTGCGGCCCGCGCTCTACGCCGCGTGGCACGACATCGTTCCCGCCGGCGCTTCGACCGCGGCGGCCGCCACCTACGACGTGGTGGGGCCGGTGTGCGAATCCTCCGATGTCCTGGGCACCGATCGCACGCTGGCCATCGCCGAAGGCGACCTTCTCGCGATCCTCTCCGCCGGCGCCTACGCGATGGCGATGGCGTCGAACTACAACACCCGCCCGCGCCCCTGCGAGGTGATGGTGGATCGCGGCGAGGCCCGCGAGATCCGCGCGCGCGAGCCGCTCGAGAGCCTGTATGCGCTCGAGCGCACGCTCCCCGCGACCTGAATCCCGACAAATCGAGCGATGCGCCCCTGATTGGTATCGACTCGATACCAATCAGTATCGAGTCGGATCAAATAGTCACGCTTGGCACGAGCGTATTCGATCCCTTTGTGCCTAGAATCCGATCACCAATCTCGTTCGATGCGAATTCGGGGAGTTGGTAGTGCGAAGGGAGGCCCCCGGGCAGCCCCAGCACGACAGACAACCGTTCAACATTGAAAGGAATTGACATGGCCACGAAGAAAAAAGCTGCCAAGAAGAAACCCGCCGCCAAGAAAAAAACCGCCAAGAAAAAGGCTGCGAAAAAGCGGGTAGCGAAGAAGAAGACGTCAAAGAAGAAAGCTGCGAAGAAGAAGTCTTCAAAGAAAGCGGCGAAGAAGAAGCCGGCCAAGAAGGCGGCAAAGAAAAAGCCGGCAAAGAAAAAGCCGGCAAAGAAGAAAGCGGCAAAGAAGTCGGCGAAGCGCAGCAGCAAGCCGATGGCGGCCCCGATGAAGCCGATGGCTCCCGCGGTCACCCCCGTCATCACGCCGCTGATCAAGCCGATGAGCTGAGAGGGAAACCTCGAAGCGTAAGGCTGGACCCGAATACGAGGCGCGACCCGACCGGTCCGCCGCGCGAAGCGGCCGCAGCACGGCCGGGTAGCGCCTCGCAAGCGGGCAACATCCTCGCAGCACCCCCCGGAACTCAGCGGGAGAAGACGCCCAGCGTCTCGTAGCGGCCCGTTCCCCGGCGCGATTCCACCAGCGCGACTTCCTCGACCTGCCAGCCGATCGGCTCGATCGCCCGTGGCGCCACTGCGCGCTCGATGCGGCGGACCAGCGTCGCATGGGCGGCGAAGGGCCGGTCGTCGAGGGCGAATCCCCGCGCGCCGAGCGCCGTCGCGAGCCCCGCCTCCAGCCCCACGAGCTCCGCGGGCATCCGCCCGGGACCGGCCCAGCCGACGCAGGCGCCGGAGAACGACCCGAGGCGATCGAGCTCCAGCCGGAACGGCGTGAGCGTCACTTTGGCCGCCGCCTCCCACGCCAGCGGCACCCGCGCGGCGTCGACTTCACCCAGGAAGGCGAGCGTGAGATGGATGTTGGCCTCGGGCACCGCTCGCCCGCCGCATTCGCAGGCGAGCTCCGCGGCTTTGGCCGCGAGCCGCGGGCGCGATGGCGCGTCGGGCCACAAAGCGAAGAAGAGGCGCGCCATCCTAGATGAGGAAGATCGTGGCGAGCCCGAGGAAGATGAAGAACCCCATGCTGTCGGTGATGAAGGTGAGGAATACGCTCGAGCCGATCGCCGGATCCCGCCCGAAGCGCTCCATGGCAAGCGGCACGAACAGCCCCGCGGTCGCCGCCACCATGAGGTTCAGCAGCATCGCCAGCGCCATCACGCCCCCCAGCGCCACGTTGCGGTAGAGCGCGTAGGCGAGCAGCCCCAGCACGCCGCCCCATACCACCCCGTTCAGCACGCTGATGCCGAGCTCCTTCACCAGGAGCCGCCGCGCGCTCGACGCGCTGATCTGCCCCAAGGCGAGCGCCCGGACGATGAGCGTGGTGGTCTGGTTTCCCGAGTTCCCGCCGATGCCCGCCACGATCGGCATCAGCGCCGCGAGCGCCGCCAGCTTCTCGATCGAGCCCTCGAAAGCGCCGACCACGCGCGAGGCGACGAACGCGGTGCAGAGGTTCAGCGCCAGCCACGGCCCGCGGTTCTTGGCGCTTGCCCAGACGCTCGCGAACGCGTCCTCCTCCTCCCGCAAACCCACCTTGCCGAACTCCTGGGACTCCTGCTTCTCGCGCACGTACTCCAGCACCGCGTCCACGGTGAGCCTTCCCACCACCTTGCCCGCGGAATCGGTCACCGGAGCGCATACCAGGTCATAGCGGTCGAACGAGTCGGCGGCGTCGTCGGCGTCGTCCTCGGGGCCGAAGGAGATCGCCTCGCGCTCGAGCAACCCCGCGACCTCGACGTCGGCATCGGTCACCAGCAGGGTCTTCAGCGGCAGGATCCCGCGCAGCCGGTCGTCGCGGTCCACGACAAAGATGGCGTCGGTCTGGCTCGGCAGCTCGTCGAAGCGGCGCAGGTAACGCAGCGCCACCTCGCAGGTCACGTCCTCGCGGATGCTCACCACTTCGAAGTCCATCAACGCGCCGACGGTGCCCTCCTCGTAGGAAAGCGCCGTCTGGAGCTCGGCGCGGTCCTCGAGGTCCTGCGCCTCGATGATGTCCTGCACCACTTCGTCGGGGAGGTCGGGGGCGAGGTCCGCGATCTCGTCGGCATCCAGGTCCTGGGTCGCCGCCACGATGTCGGCGCTGTCCATGTCCGCCAGCAGCGTGTCGCGGACCGCATCGGAGACTTCCAGCAGCACCTCGCCGCGCGACTCGTCGGGCACCAGGTCCCACGCGATGCGCCGCGCCTCGAGGTCCAGGCCTTCGAGGACGTAGGCCACGTCGGCCGGGTGCGGCTCGGACAGCAGGGACGCCATCTCGGACCGGGTGGCCGCGTCCGGGGCCTCGCCCTCGTGGCGCGCGAAGAGGGCGCGCACCGCCTCCAGCTGCTCCTGGGCGCTGGCGGCCTGGCTCAATTCGGGATGGATGCGTGCGGCTTCGGTCATGGCAATTCGGCGGCGGGCATCCGGACGAGGATCATCTGGGTCTTGCGGTTGAGCCAGCGGGTATTGCGGTTCCGGTCGTAGAAGCGCGGATTGGGGACCATGGCGGCGAGGCGCGCCGCGGCCTCGGGGCCGAGCGACTGCGCGCTGGCGCCGAAGTAGTGCCGCGCCGCCGCCTCCGCGCCGAAGACGCCATCACCCCATTCGATCACGTTCAGGTACACCTCGAGAATGCGCCGCTTGTCCATCAGGTGCTCGATCATCACCGTGATGATCGCCTCCTGTCCCTTGCGCCAGGCCGAGCGGGTGCCGGTGAGGAAGAGGTTCTTCGCCAGCTGCTGCGAGATGGTCGACCCGCCGGCGACCACCTTGCCCTTTGCCTTGTTCTTCTCCAGCGCACGCTCGATCGCCTCCCAGTCGAATCCCTCGTGGTCGGCGAATTTCGCATCCTCGGCGGCGACGACGGCGCGCTTCAGGTGCTGCGAGATGCGATCGTACGGCACCCACGCGTGCTTGAGCCGGGCCTCGGGGTTGGTGGCGCGCAACCGGTCGAGGCTTGCTTCCATGAAGGCCGTGGTCCCGGGCTCGTGCCCCGCCCACCACCAGATGCGCACGAGGAAAGAGAGCTGGACCGCGAGGAAAATGGCGGCGGCGGCGGCGGCGAGCCAGCCGACAAAGCGCAGCACGCGCTTCACGGCACCTCACGCCCGCGCAACTCCGCGAGGATCGCCGCGGTTTCGGGACGCTTACCGCGCCAGAGGGCGAACGATTCGGCCGCCTGCTCGACCAGCATGCCGAGGCCGTCGGAGGCACGCGCCCCGGTGGCGCGCGCGCTTTCCAGGAAGCCGCGTGCCGCAGGACCGTACGCCATGTCGTAGGCGAGGTTGCCGCCATGGATCACCCCCGGCGGCAACACCAGCGGCTCGCCATGCACGGAAGTCGAAGTCGCGTTCACCACGACGTCGAAGCCGGGCTGGAGGTCGGCGAGGGAGCTTGCGCCCACCGCGCCGAACGGCGCGAATCGCTCCGCCAGCTCGCGAGCGCGCGCGTTGGTGCGATTGGCGATCACGATCGAGGCGACACCCGCGTCCAGCATCGGCTTCACCACGCCGCGCGCCGCCCCGCCCGCGCCCACCAGCAGCACGCGCGCGCCCTCGAGCCGCACGCCGAGGTTGTCGCGCAAGTCCATGACGAGCCCCGCTCCGTCGGTATTGTCCGCCTGGATCGCGCCATCGCGCGCCGCGAGGAAGTTGGCCGCGCCCGCTAGCCGCGCCCGCTCGCTGGGGTGGAATGCGAACGCGAACGCGTCGGCCTTGAACGGCAGCGTCACGTTGGCGCCGCGGCCGCCGTCCTCGAAGAAGCGGCGGGCGTGGGCGGCGAACTCGCCGACGGGAACCTGGAGGGTGGAATACTCGAGGCGCTCGCGTGTCTGCTCCGCGAAGCGGGCGTGGATGGCCGGCGACAGGCTGTGCAAGACGGGATTGCCGATGACGACGTAACGATCCATCGGAAAGCAGGGGCGAAAGAGAGGTTCCAGGGCGGGCGGGCGCCGCCATGATAAACGGAACGCGGTGCCCCCTACCCACCTATTTTAATAGTATGTCCACGATCGCTGCACCTTGCTCTATGATGGTGCGGTCCCGAATGGCTGGCACCGACTTGGTGCCGGCGGTTCACGTGGGCTTCATATTTCGTAGTCATTTCAGGCTGTTGGCGGCGCACCGGCGTGGCACGTTTTTCGCTTTTTCTACGCCTCGCTCGTGCCCTCCGGGCCGACCCATCCCCAAAACGGGGTAAAGCCCCACCCACAGGAGAATTCGATGGCAGCTGCCGGCGACGTGTTCAAGACAATCAAGGAAAACGAGGTCAAGTTCGTCGACCTGCGCTTCACCGACACCAAGGGCAAGGAGCAGCACGTCACCGTCCCCACCAAGATGTTCGACGACAGCAAGTTCAAGGACGGCCACGCCTTCGACGGCTCGTCGATCGCCGGCTGGAAGGGCATCGAGGCCTCCGACATGCTGCTGATGCCGGATGCGGACTCCGCCCGCATGGACCCGTTCTTCGACGAGCCGACGCTGGTGATCTCCTGCGACGTGCTCGAGCCCTCGACGATGAAGGGCTACGAGCGCGACCCGCGTTCGATCGCCAAGAAGTGCGAGGCCTACCTCAAGGCGAGCGGCATCGGCGACACCGCCTACTTCGGGCCCGAGCCCGAGTTCTTCATCTTCGATGCCGTCGAGTGGAACGTGAACATGGCCGGCTCCTACGTGAAGATCACGTCGGAAGAGGCGCCGTGGTCCACCGACGCCAAGCTGGAAGGCGGCAACCTCGGCCACCGCCCGCCGGTGAAAGGCGGCTACTTCCCGGTGCCGCCGGTCGACTCGCTGCAGGACATCCGCTCGGCGATGTGCATGGCGCTCGAGGAGCAGGGCGTCGAGGTGGAAGTGCACCACCACGAGGTCGCGGCTCCTGGCCAGTGCGAGATCGGCACCAAATTCAACACGCTGGTGAAGCGCGCCGACTGGCTGCAGATCCTCAAGTACACGGTTTGGAACGTCGCCCGCTCCTACGGCAAGACGGCGACCTTCATGCCCAAGCCCGTCGTGGGCGACAACGGCAGCGGCATGCACGTGCACCAGTCGGTGTGGAAGGGCGGCCAGAACCTGTTCGCGGGCGACGGCTACGCCGGCCTCTCGGACTTCGCGCTCTACTACATCGGCGGCGTGATCAAGCACGCGAAGGCGCTGAACGCCATCACCAACCCCGGCACCAACTCTTACAAGCGCCTGGTCCCGGGCTTCGAAGCGCCAATCAACCTCGCGTACTCCGCGCGCAACCGCTCGGCCTCCTGCCGTATCCCGTTCGTGTCGAGCCCGAAGGGCCGCCGCGTCGAGGTGCGCTTCCCGGATCCGACGGCGAACCCGTACCTGTGCTTCTCGGCGCTGCTGATGGCGGGCCTGGACGGCGTGCAGAACAAGATCCACCCCGGCGACCCGCTCGACAAGAACCTGTACGACCTCGAGCCGGAAGAGGCGGCGAAGGTGCCGCATCCGTGCGCGTCCCTCGACGAGGCGCTCGAGAGCCTCGACCAGGACCGCGAGTTCCTCACGCGCGGCGGCGTCTTCACCAACGACATGATCGATGCCTACATCGCCCTCAAGTACGAGGAGGTGCAACGCTTCCGCATGACCACCCACCCGGTGGAGTTCGACATGTACTACTCGGCCTGACCGCCGGCTCCGCGAACGAACAGGGGCGGCCGCGTCCGCCCCTTTTTCCCCTCACGGACGGACGCTCTTGTGTCCGGCGCTCGCCGAAAACACAAGCTGTTGGGCGTTGGAACACTCATCCCCTTGATCTCGTTGCTTTTTCCGTGAGCGCTGCCTATTCTTCCCTTCCGCTTTCGCGAAAGGGAGCACGGCATGAAGACCGTCTGGATCGCGATTCTCGCGATCATGGCGTCGCCGTACGGATTCGCCCAGTCGAACATCATCTACAAGCACGTCGACGAAAGCGGTCGCATCACCTATACGAACAAGCCGATGAAGGGCGCGGT
>JBBQBW010000066.1:0-8991 GCA_038318025.1 Burkholderiales bacterium
CGCCGTGGGCCACGATCTCCTCGATGCTGCCCACCGGCGTGCTCACCACCGGTATCCCGCACGCCATCGCCTGCATCAACGCCTGGGGCACGCCCTCGTTGGCATAGGAGGGCAGGCAGAAGAGGTCGAATGCGCGCATCCACGGCGCCACGTCGGCCTGGTCGCCAGCGAAGGCCACGCGCTCGGCGAGGCCGAGCTCGCGCACGCGCTCGCCCAGCGCCTCACGCTGCGGTCCGTCGCCCACGATGGCGAGCCGGACCGCGGGCCGCTCCATGAGTCGCAGCGCCTCCAACAGGTCGCGATGCCCCTTCCAGCTGCGCAGCGTGGCGACGATGCCCACCACCGGGATTTCCGGCGCGAGGCCGGTCGCTGCGCGCGCCGCATCGCGGTCGCCAGGGGCGAAGCGCGCGAGGTCGATGCCGGTGGCGATCGAGACCACGCGCGCGGGATCGGCGCCCACCTCGGCGATCACCTGGTCGCGCACCTTCTCGCCGGTGGTGACGATGCGCGCCGTGGCGGAGCGGTAGAGCCAGCGCGTGGCGAGGTTGCCGGGCATCGGCGCGGAGATGTGGCGCGTGCGCACCAGTGCCGGCGCGCCGCGGCGCCCGACGCTCGCCAGCGCCGTGAGCCAGGTGTCGGTGGAGCTGTGGGTGTTCACCACGTCGAACGAATGCGCGGCGAGGAGACGGCGCATCGCCGCGAGTCCCGCCAGGTTCTTGCGCGCGATCGGCACCGCCATCGCCTCCACGCCGTAGTCCGCCGCCGCCCGATGGATGCGCGACTCCCCGGGGGCCGCGAGCAGCACGCGATGGCCGGCACGCGCCACGCCGCGCGCCTCGGTGAGCACGCGGATTTCCTGGCCGCCCCACCCAAGCGACGACTCGGTGTGGAGGATCGCAAGGGGGCTCATGCGGTCGCGAACTGCAGGCGCGCGAGACCCGCGTAGACGCCGCCCGCGGCGAGCAGCTCGCGGTGGGTGCCGGTCTCGACCACGCGGCCCTGGGCCAGCACCACGATGCGGTCGGCGCGCTCGATGGTGGAGAGGCGGTGCGCGATCACGATGGTGGTGCGTCCCTCCATCAGCCGCTCGAGGGCGGCCTGCACCGCGCGCTCGCTCTCGGTGTCGAGCGCCGAAGTGGCCTCGTCGAGCAGCAGGATCGGCGCGTCCTTGAGGATCGCGCGCGCGATGGCGATGCGCTGGCGCTGCCCGCCCGAGAGCTTGGCGCCGTTCTCGCCGACCGGCGTGGCGAGGCCCTGGGGCAGGCCGCGGATGAACTCCATCGCTTGGGCCGCCTCGGCGGCGCGGGTGATGTCGGCTTCGCTCACCGCGGCGCCGCGCCCGTAGGCGATGTTGGCGGCGACGGTGTCGTTGAACAGCACCACGTTCTGGGACACGAGCGCGATCTGCTGCCGCAGGCTCGCGAGCTTGAGCGCTCCGAGGTCGTGGCCGTCCAGCGTGATGCGTCCCGATTGCGGATGGTAGAAGCGCGGCAGCAGGTGGATCAGGCTCGACTTGCCGCCTCCGGACGGTCCCACCAGGGCCACGGTCTCCCCGGGGCGGATCTCGAGGCTCACGCCATCGAGCGCCGGGCGGGCCGCGCCGGGATAGGACAGGGCCACGTTGTCGAGGCGCACCGCGCCCTCGGCGCGCGCGAGCTCCACGGTGCCGCGGTCGTCCTCTGGCGGCTGGTCCACGAGGCCGAAGACGCTTTCGCACGCGGCGAGCCCGCGCTGGATGTGCTCGTTCACGCCGGTGAGGCGCTTCAGCGGCTGCAGCAGCATGCCGGTGGCGGCGATGAACTCGATGAAGCCGCCCACGCGGGTGGAGCCGGCGAACGCCTGGCCGGCGGCGAAGTAGACGATGGCGGCGATGGCGCAGGCGACGATGAGCTGCGTCACCGGCACCGTGCCGGCCGCCGCCGTGGCGTGCTTCATCGCGAAGCGGCGCAGGCGTTGCCCCGCCTGCTCGAAGCGGGCACTCTCGTAGGCCTGGCCGCCGAAGACCCGCACCACGCGCTGGTTGGCGATGGATTCGTCGAGCACCTCGGCGATGCCGCCCACGGCGCGCTGGCTCTCGCGCGACATCTGGCGCAGCCGCCGGCTGAAGAGGCGCACCACGATCGCGATCGGCGGGATCACCAGGAAGGCGATCAGGGTGAGCTGCCAGTTGGACCAGAGCAGGATCGCCATCAGCGCCGCGATGGTGACCGAGTCGCGCACCACCACGGTGAGCACGGTGGTGGAGGCGGCGGCGATGTTGTTCACGTCGTGGGTGAACTTGGTGACGAGTTGCGCGGTGGGCACCTCGTCGAAGAAGCCGGGCGGCAGCCGCAGCACCCGCGCGAACATCTCCCGGCGCAGGTCGAGGATCACCTTGTGGCTCACCCACTGCGACGAGTAGCCGGAGACGAAGCTTGCCAGGCCGCTCACCACGAACACTGCCACGATGCCGAGCGGCAGCAGGATCGCGAGGTCGCGGTTGCGGTGGACGAAGAGCTCGTCGATGAGCGGCCCGGTGAGCTTCACCAGCGCCGCGTCGGCGAGGCCGCCGACGATCATCGCCGCGATCCCGGCCGCGAGCGCTCCGCGGTACGGCCAGACGTAGGTGAGGAGGCGCTGGTAGAGCTGCCGGCTCGTGGGGCCGCTGGGGGTCATCCCGGCATTATCGGTGAAGCAGGCGCCGGTAGAGCGCGAGGTAGTCGCGCGCCATCGTCTCGGGCGTGAAGGGCGCCACCGCCGCGCGCGCCGCCTCCCCCATGCGCCGGGCCACGCCGGGCTCGGCGCGGTCGAGCGCTTCGGCCATTCCGGCCGTGTCGAGGGCGTCGCGGATGAAGCCGCTTTCGCCCTCGGCGAGCAGCTCCGCCACGCCGCACTTCGGTGTGGTGACGACCGGCAAGCCCGTCGCCATTGCCTCGAGCGCCGCGTTGGGCTGGGGGTCGTAGAGTGTCGCCAGCAGGAACACGTCGGCGGCGGCGAGGTATGGACGCACGTCGGACACCGACCCCACGAAGCGCACCCGTTCGGCGATGCCGAGGGCGCGGGCGTGGGCCACGTAGCGCGCCGGGCGCTTGTCGCGCCCGACCACCACCAGCCACGGCTGCGAGGCCGCCGCGGCCGCCGCGCGCAATGCCTGGCCCACGCCCTTCCTCTCGAAGCCGGAGCCCACGTGCAGCGCCACGCGCGCGGCGGCGGGGATCTTCAACTGCTGCCGCACCGCGTCTCCCATCTCCGCCCTGAGGCCGGGATGGAAGCTCGCCGCGTCGACCGCATTGCGGATCAGCACCCGTTTCTCGTCGGGGGTCGCGAAGTGGCGCGCGACCTCGGCTCGCACCATCTCGGAATTGCAGATCACGGCCTTCAGGCGCGGGCTGGTGAAGAGCGCGCGCTCGGCGGCGAGCACGTAGCGATGGTGGGGAGCAAGGCGCGTGGCGAGCCGGGCCGCAGCCCCCTGCGCGCGCGCGCGCTCCTCGAGCCACTGGGCGTGGACGCCATCCCCCGCGCGGTACACGTCGCAGCAGACGATGCGCTCGTGGGATTGCACCAGGTCGAAGCGCCGCGCGGCGAGCGCCGCGCATACGCCCCGGGCGAAGCCCCAGTCGCGCCACAGGCTCCCGACGTGGAAGGGGTCGACCACGATCGCGGAGCCGTCGTCGCCGGGCCAGCGGCGCGTCACCAGCGTGAGGTGCGCTCCTTCCTCGCGCAGCGCGCGCATCGCCGCCTGCACGAAGCGCTCGGCGCCGCCCGACGGATCGTAGCGGCTGCGCACCAGGGCCACGCGGGGCGCGAGGCCCGCAGGCGTGGGCAATGGAATGTCGCTCACCCGCGCGCCAGCAGCTCGTGGATCGCGGACTGCACCCGCTCGACCGGAAGTTGCGTGAGGCACTCGCTCACCTTGCCTCCGCCGCAGCCGTCGTTGCCGCAGGGCCGGCAGGGATGGTCGCTCGCGACGAGGCGATGGGGCACGCGCCACGGTCCCCACTCCTTCTCGCCGCTGGGGCCGAACATCGCCACCACCGGCGTGCCCATGGCAGCGGCGATGTGCATCGGCGCCGAATCGACGCCGAAGAAGAGGCGTGCGCGCCCGGCCAACGCCCCCAGCTCCCGCAGCGTGAGCTGCCCGCTCAAGTCCACGATGCCGGGGCCCGCGGCCGCAAGGATCCGTGCGGCGATCGCTTTCTCGCGCGGATCGGGAGCGCCGGTGAGCACCACGCGGTGGCCGTCGCGCACCAGGCGCTTCAGCAGCTCGGCGTTGCGCTCGTCGGTCCAGGCCTTGAACAGCCACCGCGAGGTCGGGTGCGCATGGATGAAGGGCGCTCCCGCGAGGCCCGCGGCGGCAAGCAGCGAATCGACCCGCGCTTCGGCCTCGGTCCCGGGCACGAGCCAGAGGGGCTTTTCCTCCTCCTCGGGATAGACACCGAGGCGGCGCAGCGCATCGAGGTTGAGCTCCACCGTGTGCCGCGGCGTGGCTTTCGGCAGCGGATAGCGGTGCGTGAAGCAGCGCCGCCAGAAGCGGCCGGTGCGCGCCGGGGCCACGGACCAGCGCGGGCCGAGCAGCAGCGCTAGCCAGGCGCCGCGCCAGTGGTCGGTGAGGTGCACCAGCAGCTGATAGCGCCGGGCGCGCAGCTCGTGGAAGAGCTCGCCCTCGCGACGTGCCTGCACCGCGAGGGACTGGCGCTTCCAGCCGCGGTCCACGGTGTGGATCTCGGAGATCGCGGGGTGGCCCGCCAGCATCTCGCGCGTGTCGGCGTAGACCAGCGCGTCGATCTCGACGTGGGGGGCGTGGTTCTTCAGCACGCGGAACACGGGCGAGGCGAGGAGTACGTCGCCGTGGTGGCGCAGCTTCACCACCAGCACGCGCTTCACGGAGGAGAGGTTGATCGCGTCGCTCAGCATGGGTACCGGGACTCTATCGGCCGGGTCGCCCGCTGTCGAGCGCGCGGCTGCTAAGATCGCAGGCTCGCTTTTCCACCGCCTTCGCCGTGCGCATCCTCTTCGCCACCGTGTCGCCGTTCAAGCAGGGCCCGGCGGGCCCCACCTCGGACCTGGCCTCCGCCCGCTACCGCGTGGTGATCCCGGCGCGCCAGCTGTCGCGGCTGGGCCACGAGGTGGGCCTCGCCACGCTGCCCGCCGGAGGCTGGCCGAAGGCGCTCCTCGACACCCCGCGCGACACGCTGGTGATCTCGAAGAGCTTCCATGCCGAAAACGAGGTGCTGGCCGCCGCGGCGCGCGAGCGCGGCATGCGCGTGGTCGTCGACCTGTGCGACGACCACTTCGACCACCCCCAGTTCGGAGCGCACTTCCATCGTCTCGCCGAGCTCGCCCACGAGGTGGTCGCCAGCACGCCGGAGATGGCCCAGTCGGTCCTGCGCCATACCGGCCGCGAGGCGCGGGTCGTGGGCGACCCGGTGGAGGGGCCGCGGCGCGAGCCCGCATTCGCGCCCCGGCTCCCGGCGCTGCGCATCGTGTGGTTCGGCCACACCGGCAACCTCGATGGCCTCGCCGCGAAAGGCGGCGAGCTGGTGCGCCTGTCGCAGCAGATGCCGGTGCGGCTCACCGTCGTCACCACGCCCGCGCCCGAGGTCACCGCGCTCCTCACCGACATCGCCAACGACAACCCTTCGCGCATCCAGATCCGCCTCATGGCGTGGAGCGTGGAGGCGACGTGGATGGCGCTGGAGGACGCCGACCTGGTGTGGATCCCCTCGGCGCTCGAAGGCAACCGCGCCGCGAAGAGCGCCAACCGCCTCACCGAATCGCTGTGGGCCGGCCGCGCGGTGGTGGCCGACGCCGTTCCGGCCTACCTCCAGTTCGCCGACCTCGTGCCCATCGGGGTGCCGCTCGACGAGGCGGTCCCGGCGCTGCTGCAGGACGCCAGCGTCGAAGGGCGGTTGCGGGAAGCGCAGCGCCGCATCGCCGCGCACTTCTCCGACTTCGTGATCGGCCGCGAATGGGCGCGCGCCGTGGGCGACACCGCCACCCCGGCGCTGCGCCTGAACCTCGGGTGCGGCGACAAGATTCTGCCGGGTTACGTGAACGTCGACGTGGTGGAAGCGCGCGCCGGGATGAAGCCTGACGTGGTGTGCGACCTGCGCAACCTGTCACCCTTCGCCCCCGACAGCGCCGACGAGATCCTGTCGGTGCATGTGGTCGAGCATTTCTGGCGCTGGGAGGTGGCGGACATCCTGCGCGAGTGGGTGCGGGTGCTGAAGCCCGGCGCGCGCATGGTGATCGAGTGCCCCAACGTGGCGAGCGCCTGCGCGGCGTTCCTTCAGGACCCGGGAGGCGCTTCCTATGAAGACCAGCGCGGCCAACGCACGATGTGGGTGCTCTACGGCGATCCGGCGTGGAAGGACCCGCTCATGATCCACCGCTGGGGCTACACGCCCGAGTCGCTGATGCGGCTCCTGGCCGAGGTGGGCCTCACCGACCTGAGGCAGGAGGCAGCGCAGTTCAAGTTGCGCGAGCCGCGCGACATGCGGGTGACGGGGATGAAACCCGCCATCGCGTGATCAGCCTGCCGCGGCCGGGAGCGCTCCGAACAGGTGGCGGCTGAAACGATCGACGATCATCTTCACCGCCCATTCGGACACGTGCCGCGACATCTGGTCGTCGGCGCCGAACATGGGCAGCGTGGTGTGGCCGCCGAGCCAGCGCACGATCTCGAACGAGGGCCAGTAGTGCACCTCGCCCGCGCGGCCCTCCTGCAGCAGCTCATGGAGTGTCGCGCGCAGCGTGGTCTTCGAAACGCAGTCGGCGACGATGGTGTTAGCCAGCTCCACGGTCCCCATCAGCGGCACCGGGCTCACGCTCGCGTAGACGCGCGCGCCCGGATTCACGCGTCGCAGCAGCGCGAAGCACTCGCCGACCACGGGCTTCAACTCCGCCACCGTGGGCGTGCGCATGTACACCTTCCCCTCGGCCAGCAGGGCCCGGTAGGGCTCCAGGAATGCGAATTCGTGGGTGTCCGAGTGGAAGAAGCTGGGGGCCACGCCCAGCGTGATCACGATCACGTCGGCCGCGCGGATCTGCTCGCGTGCCTTCGCGAGGAAGCCGGCGCCGAACGTGGCCTCGATCTTCGCCGCCCCCGGCGTGGCCTGCGCCGCGGCGAGCGCGTGGAGGAAGGCCTGGTTGGCGAGCGGCGAGTTGATGCTCTCCTCGATCAGCAGGTTGGTGGCGCTCACCCCGGCGGCGTTGAGCAGGCGCGCCAGGTTCGCCGCGAAGCACGAGCCGAAAGTGGTGACCCGGGCCTTGGTGCGATCGAGCCGCGGCAGGGCCGGGACGGCCTGGGCGAGCATCGCGTCGACGACGCGCGTGAAGGACAGCTCGTCGGGCAAGGGGAAGGGGACCTCCCAGTGGCGGCGTGCGATGCCGGCGGATTCGAAGCCCACCTCCGCCTTCATGGTGCTCAGGATGAAGTGCTGCCCGAACTTCTCGGGAAAGGCCGCTTTCACCTCGGGCCAGGCGCGATCCTCGATGTTGAATTTGTACGAGAACAACACGTCGAGCTCGGTCGCCGCGAGCTCGCGCCGTCCGGTGCGCAGCAGTGCCACGATGAGGTACAGGTGCCAAAGGTAGAAGCGCTGCTGGGCGAGCAGCGTGCGCGCGGCCTGCTCCAGCTCGCCGTAACGCTGGGCGCGCAGCAATCCGTCGAGCGCCTGAACCGTGCGTTCCATCGCAGTTTGCCTCGTCAGAAGGCCTGGAAGCGCAGGCTCAACATCACGCTCCTGCGCGGTGTATCGTATCCCACCGAGGTCTCGCGCTGCTTGTCGCCCAGGTTGGTGCCGGCGAGCTCCACCGACCAGCGCCGGTCGAAGTCGTAGCGCAGGCGTGTGTCCATCGTGGCGTAACCGGGCAGCGGCGCTGCCTCGCCCGGCTGGTCGAACCGTCCGCCGCTGCCGCGGGCGACGAGTGCCACCGTCACCGGACCGAAGGGCCGGCTCACCTCGAGCGTGCCGAAGCGCTCCGCGCGTCCCGGCAGCCGCAGGCCCGTGGTCTCGTCGCGGGGCTTCTGCACGGTGATGGCGGCCCGCCAGCGCGCGCCCCACCGAGAGGCGTCCACCGATGCCTCGACACCGCGGATCTGCGCGCGGCCCACGTTCTCCACGGTGGGGGCGACGTACACGATCAGGTTCTCGATGCGGTTCTCGAATGCCGTGATGTTCCACTGCAGCGGTGCTCCAGGCAGGGCCTTGAACGAGATTTCGCGACTGCGAGATTGTTCGGGCCTCAACTCCGGGTTGGAGCGATAGAAGTCGCTGGCCGGAGCGTAAAGGTCGAAAAACGTCGGCGCGCGAAATCCGCGCGCCGCCGTGAACGCAATGCGCCCGAGGTTCGGGAAGTCGATGCCGTAGCTCGCCGAGCCGGTGTTGCGCCGCCCGAACTGGTCGTCACGGTCGTGGCGAATGCTCGCCTCGAGGCGGTGAGTTCCCAGCACCTCGTTCACCGAGGCAAACGCCGAGTCGGTGTCGCGCTTTGCCTGCGTGAACTGGCCGTCGGGCCCTACCTTCTGCCGCACGGTCTCGAGGCCCGCGATCAGGTTGCCGCTCCAGGTCGCGAATTCGTTGATCCACGCCGCCTGGTCCTGGCGCGTCTCGAATTCCGACGGGTACAGCCCGCGGGTCTCGATGTGGTCGCGGGAGTGCCCGAGGGTGAGGCGGCTTTTCCACCCCGGCGCGAACTCGGAAGTGGAAGTGATGCGGGCGCCGGCGAGAAGCTGGTCGTTGCGGTCGTCCTGGGGCGGTCCCTCGAAGGGCAGGCCCGCGTCGAAACGCGTGCGCCCCCGCGAGGCGAACGCCTCCAGCGACACCAGTTCTCCCTGCCACAGGCGATGCGAGGCACGCAGGTTGGCGAACGCGTTTTCGTAGGGGTCGCGGTCGGGATCGTAGGAAAAGGTGGCGCGCGGATTGGTGGCGCTCGGGGAATCCACGCGCCGAGCGCCGAACGCGAGCGCCAGCGTGGTATTGCCATCGGCCGCCGTGAGGCCCGCGGCCA
>JBBQBW010000067.1:0-8966 GCA_038318025.1 Burkholderiales bacterium
GGCGTTCGCCAGGGACCTGGGCGGCTACCAGTACACGCGCTACAAGCGCGGCAAACGCAAGGCTAGCGACCTGCAGGTGGAGCCGTCGGGGCGCGTGCGCGAGGCGATCGAGCTGGCCCAGGCGGTTCGCCTGGTCCGCGACCTCGTCAACACGCCCGCCGAGGACATGGGTCCCGAGCACCTCTCCGACATCGCGCGCGAACAGGCGGAGCTCTTCGGCGGCGAGTTCGACGAGTGGGTCGGCGACGAGCTTCTGGCACAGGACTTCCCCACCATCCACGCCGTGGGCCGCGCCGCTGCGCGCGCCCCGCGCCTGCTGGAAGTGAACTGGGGAAATCCGAAACACCCGCGGCTCGCAATCGTCGGCAAGGGCGTCTGCTTCGACACCGGGGGCCTCGACATCAAGAGCGCGGAAGGCATGCGTCTTATGAAGAAGGACATGGGGGTGCGGCGCACGCCATCGCGCTCGCGCGCCTGGTGATGCAGCGCGAGCTGCCGGTGCGCCTGCAACTGCTGGTGCCCGCGGTGGAGAATTCCATCAGCGGCAACGCCTTCCGTCCCGGCGACGTGATTCGCACCCGCAAGGGCCTCACGGTGGAGATCGGCAACACCGATGCCGAGGGCCGGCTGGTGCTGTGCGACGCGCTCGCCTACGCGGTGGAGTCGAAACCGAAGACCCTCATCGACTTCGCGACCCTCACGGGTGCGGCGCGCGTGGCGCTCGGGCCGGAGCTGCCGGCGTTGTATGCGAACGACGAGGCATTGGCGACGCGCCTCCTCGCTGCCTCCGAGGCCCAGGACGACCCGATGTGGCGCCTGCCGCTGTGGCGCAATTACCGCCGCTTCTACGACAGCGACATCGCCGACATCAACAACACGGGCCGCGGCGGCTTCGCGGGCTCCATCGTGGGCGCCCTCTTCCTCGACCACTTCGTCCCCGACAACATCCCCTGGGCGCACTTCGACGTCTACTCGTGGAACGACACGAGCCGCCCGGGGCGTCCGCTCGGCGGCGAGGCGCAAGGCCTGCGCGCGGTAATGGCGGCGCTCTCGAAGTAGCGATGAGGAAGGCGCTCACCGCGCTGGCGGTCGTTGCGGCGCTGGCACTCGTGGCGGCGGTGGCGGCGTGGAACTCGCTCGACCTCATCGTCGCCTGGACCCTGGAGCACTACGGCCCCGACGTGCTGGGCGTCGACGTAAAGGTGAAGCAGGTGCGCATCTCGCCGCGCGACGGCCACGGCCAGGTGCGCGGCCTCGAGCTGGGCAGCCCGCCGGGCTTCACCGCCCCGCGCGCCGCGCGCTTCGGCGAGATCCGGCTCGCCATCGATCCCGCCACGCTCCTCGATCCCGTGGTGCGGGTGCGCGAGGTCTTCATCGACACGCCTACCATCGTCTATGAGCGGGGACCCAAGGGTGCGAACCTGGATGCGATCCAGGCGAATATCGATCGGTACGTGAGGGCGACGGCGAGCGGGGGCTCGACGAGCAGCGCCGCCCGGCCCGCGCCCGTTTCCGATTCCGGAACCGTTCCGGGCGCGCGCAAGCGACTCTTCATCATCGACCGCCTGGTCATCAAGGGCGCCCGCGTCACCCTGAGCAACGCGGGGCTGAAAGGCCAGGGCCTCGCCTTCGACCTGCCGGACGTCGAGATCCGCGACATCGGCAAGCGCCAGGGCGGCGTCACGGCGAGCCAGGTGGCCTCGATCGTCGCGGGAACGCTGCAGAACCGCATCGCGCAGCGGCTGCTGACCCACCTCGATTCGCTGCGCCGCGGCGGCGTGGAAGGCGCCATCGACGCGCTGAAGGGCCTGCTGAAGTAGCAAAACACAGGTAAGGCATATTATAATATCCTTAAATTACTTTAGTGGATATCTTGGTATCCCATGAAAGCAATCGATATCATGCCGCGCCCGGTGGCGCGCGAACTGGAACGCCTCGGCCGCGGCATCGCGATCGCCCGCCGGCGCCGTCGAATTCCCATGGCCCTCATGTTGGAAAGGACCGGGCTCGCCAAGCGCACTTACCAGCAAGTGGAGAAGGGCGACCCCAGCGTCGCCATGGCTGCGTACGCCATGGCGCTGCACGCCCTTGGCATGTCGACCAACCTCGGGCTGCTCGCCGATCCAGAGCGCGACGCCCCAGGGATGTTGATCGAGATCCAAAACCTGCCCAAGCGCGTGCACGCCGCGAAGGCCCCGCGATGAAAGACGTCGTGGGCGTCTATCTTGGTGATTTCGCCGTCTTTGTGGGGGAGCTCACCTTCGTCGCCGACCGCGGCAAGGAGACGTGCCAGTTTGCGTACGCGACATCCTGGCTGGAGAGCCCGAATCGCTTCCAGCTGGATCCAGCGCTGCCACTTGTCTCCGGGCACCAGTTTCCCAAGGGCCAGGAGGTCTTCTTCGGCTGCTTCGAGGATTGCGCGCCCGACGGCTGGGGCAAGATGGTCATCAACCGCGATCGCAAGAAGCGCGGCGTCACTGCCCCGCCAACGTCGCTCGATATGCTGCTCGAGGTACACGACGGCAGTCGCATCGGAGCGCTTCGCTTCAGCACCGATGGGGGCAAGACTTTCCTCGCGGATCCAGGACCGGGAGCCCGAAAGGCGCCGCCGCTGATCGAGCTGAAGGACCTGCTGCGCGCCGCGACCGCGGTCGACAAGGACTCGGAGACGGCTGCAGATCTACGCTTGCTGCTGCACCGCGGCTCGCCCCTGGGAGGCATGCGTCCGAAGTGCACCATCCTCGATGACGATGGGAGCCTCGCCCTGGGAAAGTTCCCCTCGGCAACCGATGACAAGCGCGACATCGTGCGCGGCGAAGTCCTCGCCCTCACCCTCGCCGGCATGGCCGGGATCAACGTCTCCCATGCTCGCGTCGTGATCGCGGATAAGAAGCCGGTCGCCGTCATCCGACGATTCGATCGGACCGGGTCCGGGCGTCTGATGTATGTATCCGCTCGCACGCTGATCGGCGCAACCGGGGAAGAGGGCTCGTACACCGAGCTCGCCGACGCAATCCGCGGCACCGGAGCCAGCCCGGATGCCGACATCGAGGACTTGTGGCGCCGCATCGTCTTCTCGGTGCTCATTTCCAACGTGGACGACCACCTCAACAATCACGGTTTCCTGCACCAGGGCAATGGCTGGCGCCTGTCTCCCGCCTTCGACATGAATCCCGCGCCGGGCAAGGAACGGAACCTGAAAACCTGGATTACGCAGGACACGGGGCCCGCCGCCACCATCGAGGCCGCGATGAGCGCGATCAAGCCATTCGGCATCTCGTTGGCGCGTGCAAGACAGATCCTCGCCAAGGTCGATGCTGCAGTCGGCCAATGGAAGGATCAGGCCGCCAAGCTCGGAATGACGACGTCCGACATCAGGACCTTCGCAAACGCGTTTGAACACCCTGAGCGCCAGGTCGCAAGAGAAGAAATTGCCCGCAGAGTGGCTAGTGACCGGCGATGAGAGAGACGTGCTGGTGCAATTCGCTGGCTAGAAATTCCGCCAATGGCCTGCGTCGCGCGGGAAAGCTCTGAGCAAGGCGCACCAATCCATTCAGGACCCGTTCCGCCCAAATTCAGCGGCGGACTCCGGGAACGGACGACGCGAGGCCCTGCGCGCGCGCGCCGAGGTAGAGCTCGAGCGCCACCAGGTCCGGCGCACCGTACGCAGGCATCTCGGCGCGAACGCCGAAGTAGCAGGCGCGCAGCCTCCGGTGCAGCGAACCCATCGCCTGCCACTCGAGGCGATAGGCCGGCCAATCGACGGGATGGCCCTGGCTCACAGTGTCGTGGAGCATCTTGCGGCCGTAGTTGCCGTCGTGGCACTGGTTGCAGGCGAGGTTCAACTGGCCCTGGCGCTCGTTGTAGAGAACCTTGCCGCGCTCGTAGGTGGCGCGCGCCGGGCCGTCGATCGCCACCTGCACCGCAACGCCGCGCGATTGCGCGCCCACGAAGGCGGTGAGGCCCAGCAATTCTTCGGATTCATACGGTAGCGACGCCGCCTTCTGCTTGCCCACCACGCAGGCGTCGATGCGCTGCTCAAGATTCACCACGCGCCCCAGCGCCGCATCGAGCCGCGGATGGCGGGCGGCCACACCCTTCATCGATTGCTTCGCGTCGCCATGGCAGCTGGTGCAGCGCTGGTTCCATGACGCCTGGCCGCGCTCGACCCACAACAGTCCCGGGTTGGCGAACTCGTCGGCCTGCATGGCGCGCACCGCGGCGCTCTGGAACTCGATGCCCCCCTTCGGCGGATGGGGCCGCGGAGGATCCTGCGCCAGGGCCCCGGTCAACGCCGCGGCGGCGAGCGTCGCCGCAAGCCTCATGACACCTGGATCGTGGCGGTCACGCGGCCGGTGCCGCCGCGGTCGTCGCTCCATTCCACCACCACCTCACCGCTCGCCTGGGCCACGGCGTAGAAGCTCACGTACGGGTTGGCCGACATGCCGGTGCCGAGCTCGGCGCTGAACACCTTGCGCCCGCCAGAGGTACAGGAGAGCTGGTTCACGATGTGCATCGGGATCGACTGCCCATTCACGTCGCGGCGGAAGCCGGTTTCCATGGGGTGCTGCACCAGCACGCGAATCTCGAAGGACTCGCCTTTCTTCGCCGTCGGCGGCACCTGCACGCGGCCGAGCATCACAACGAATCGTCCAGGCAGGCGGCCGAGGTGACCAGAACGTCCTGCTGCGAGATGCGGTAACGGTTGCCCGAGAGCGCCGCCAGCACCGTGAGGCGCTGGGAGCCGGCGAGCCGGATGCGGGTGGTGATCTCGGCCCGCCCCGCCCCCGGACCGAGGTTGAACGTGGCCACCAGCGGACGTGGATTGCGGTCGGCGATGATGTGGATGGCGTCGACGTGGTCTGCCTCGGACATCGGGCTCGGCACCCTCACCTTGATCGGCACCGAGTTGCCATTCTCCGCCACCGCCGGGAGCTCCACCTCGATGCCACCGGTCTCGGGCTTCACGCCATTGGCGAGTTTGGCGATGAGCGGTGCCACATCCTGGGTGCGCGCGAACTGCTGCTGCGCGAACGCGGGCAGCGCCGCCGCGGCCGGCACCCCGATCACGAAATCACGCCGCTTCATTTGAGGCTTCCAAGAAATGCCACCACATCCTCCAGTTGCCGAGTGTCGAGCGCGGGTTTGCCCGCGTATTGCGAGGCCACGCGGTTGAGCCCCTCGGTGCGATGGAACGACGGCATCGTGGCATCGGGGCGCACCTGCGAAATGTCCGCCACCAGCTGTCTCAGCTGCGCTGGCGTGAATCGCGAGCCCACTCCGGCAAGCGCCGGCCCCAGGTCGCCGGCCGCATCGACACCGGGTGCGGCATGACAGAGCACGCAGTGCCCCGCCTCCCGCGACGCAAAAACCTCACGTCCTCGCGCGGCATCGCCGGCACCAGCCGGCGGCACTTCCTTCCCCACCGCCGCACAGCCCGCCACCACCAGCACCATGAGTAGACAATCACGAACCATCCGTGTTCATCCGTCTCTATCCGTGTTCATCCGTGTCCGACCTAAGCTTTCAACTCCCCTTCCTTGATCGGCAACGACCGGATCCGCTTGCCCGTCGCCGCGAACACCGCGTTCAAAACCGAAGGCACCACGTTCAGCGCCCCGGGCTCCCCATGCCCCCCCCAGAACCCGCCGGTGGATGCGAACACCACCTCCACCTTCGGCATCTCGGGCAACCGCGGCAGCACGAAGTCGTGGAAATTGCTCTCCACGATGCGGCCGTCCTTGATCGTATGGCCCTCGTAGAACTGCCCCAGGCAATAAATCACGTTGCCCTCGGCCTGGGCGCGGCATGCATCCGGATTCACGACATAGCCCGAATCGATGGCGAACACCACGCGGTGCACCTTGAGCCTGCCGTCCTTCACCGACACCTCGGAGACCATCGCCGTGAAGCTGCCGAATCCGTCGGACTGCGCGATGCCGCGAAAAACACCCGGGGGCAGCGGCTGGTCCCAGTTGGCGGCCTTGGCGACTGCCTCCAGCACCCGGCGGTTCTTGTCCTCGGGCTTGAGCATCGCGAGCCGGAAGGCGAGCGGGTCCTTGCCCGCGGCCTGGGCCACCTCGTCGATGAAACACTCGCGGTAGAACGAGTTCTGCAGGCCGGGCGCGCGCCAGAACCCCACCGGCACGTGGGGATTGCGCATCGCGTACTCCACCAGCTGGTTGGGGATGGTGTAGGGCGAATCGCTGAAGGTGCGCACGGCCGTGAAGTCGATGCCCTTCGCGATCGCCTCGGGCCGCAGCAGCGCCAGGATCGAGGGGCACGCGATCTTCGTGTGCATCGAGACCAGGTTGCCCTGGGCGTCGAGGCCCGCCTTCATCCGCACCATCGAGGCGGGGCGGTAGAAGCCGTGCTGCATGTCCTCCTCGCGCGACCACATCAGCTTCACGGGCTTGCCCGGGAACTGCTTGGCGATCTGCACGCTCTGGGTCACGTAGTCCTGGGGCGCGCCGCGCCGGCCGAAGCCCCCGCCCAGCATCGCCTTGTGGACCGCCACTTTCTCGAGCGGCAGCCCCGAGGCTTCCGAGGCCGCGGCGATCGACGCCTCACCGTTCTGGGTCGAGGTCCATACCTCCAGCGTGCCGTCGGCCTTGAACCACGCGGTGCCGGTCATCGGCTCCATGGTGGCGTGGCTGAGATAGGGCGAGTCGTAGGTCGCCTCGACCACCTTGGTGGCGGTGCCGAAGGTGCCCGGCGCATCGCCCATGGCACGCGCGTTCGGCAGGTCCTTCGCGTCGAGCCCCTCGCGCAGCATCGCCATGATGCTGTCGGTGGTGACCGAACCGTTGGCGCCGTTGTCCCACTCGATCTTCAGCTTCTTCGCCGCCACGTTGGCGCGCCACCAGTTGTCGGCGACCACGGCGACGAAGGAATCCTGCTTCACGATGCCTTTCACGCCGCGCATCTTCTGCGCCTCGGCCGAATCCACCGACTTCACCTTGCCGAGGAACACCGGCGACTGCACGATCGAGGCGTGCAGCATGTTGGGCAGCTGCACGTCGACGCCGAACACCGGCAGCCCCCGCACCTTGTCGGGGATGTCGAGGCGATGCAGCGGCTTGCCCGCGATCTTCCAGTCCTTCGGGTCCTTGACCTTCACGTCCTTCGGTGCTTCCAGCTTGCCGGCGGCCGCCGCCACCTTCCCGTAGCTCACCTTGCGCTTCGAGGCGCCGTGGGTGATGACGCCGTTGGCGGCGGTGCAGTCGGCGGCCGGCACGTTCCACTGCGTGGCCGCCGCGGACACCAGCATCGCGCGCGCCTGGGCGCCGGACTTGCGCAGGTACTCCTGGGAGGAGCGGATGCCCTGGCTGCCGCCCGTGGACATGGAGCCCCAGATGCGTTTCCTCCTGATGTGCTCGTTGGGAGAGGCGAACTCGGTGGAGACCTTGTTCCAGTCGCACTCGAGCTCTTCGGCCACGAGCTGTGCCAGGCCGGTGAGGCTGCCCTGCCCCATCTCGGAGCGCGCGACGCGGATCACCACCCGGTCGTCGGGGTGGATCAGGATCCAGTGGGTGACCTCGGACAGCGCGGGCTTGGCGCCCTGGGCGAGGGCCGGGGAAGCGACCGAGAACTCGAGGGCGAGGCCGCCGCCGACGGCGGTGGTGGCCTTGAGGAATTCGCGGCGGGAGATGCTCCCTCTCATCGTCTTTTCCGTCATGGTTTCCTCCTCACACTTTCTGGCCGTTGGGCTGCAGCACCGGCTCGGGAGCGGCGGCGACCTTGGTGCCCGACAGCGCCTGGATCGCGGTCTTCACGCGGGCGTAGGTGCCGCAGCGGCAGAGGTTGGTCATCGCGTTCTCGATGTCGGCGTCGTTCGGCTTGGGCTTCTTCGCCAGGAGTGCCGTGGCCGACATGATCATCCCGGTCTGGCAGTAGCCGCACTGGGGCACCTCGTGTTCGATCCAAGCCTTCTGCACGCGACTCAGGCCCTTGGCTCCTATTCCCTCGATGGTGACGATCTTCTTCCCCGCCATCGCGGAGGCGGGCATCACGCAGGAGCGCACCGGATCGCCATCGACGTGGACGGTGCAGGCGCCGCACTGGGCGATACCGCAGCCGTACTTGGTGCCGGCGAGGTTGAGGACATCGCGCAGCACCCACAGCAGCGGCATGTCGGCCTCGACATCGACATCGTGGACGCGGCCGTTGACGTTCAGTTTCATCGGAGGGCTCCAGGGACAGGGGGGAAGGGGAGAGCGGGAATTCTAGGGCATTTGACTTACCATACGCGACACCAGGGCGGATGGATGAACGCCCGGCCCACCAACCCCGCGCTGCCACTTTCATGACCCGGTTCCTGGGTGCCCTCTCGCTGGCACTGACCCTGCTGTGGCCCGCGCACGCGCAGACCGTGAGCCTGCTGGAGCCGGCGAAGCTCGCGGTCACGCAGTACCGCATCGACGTGTGGCAGACCGAGCAGGGCCTGCCCCAGAACACGGTGCAGTCGATGTACCAGACCCGTGACGGCCACCTGTGGGTGGGAACCGGGGCGGGCCTCGCCCGCTTCGACGGCACGCGCTTCGCCACCTTCGAATCCTCGACGGTGCCGGAGCTCGCCTCGCGGCCGATCTTCGGCTTCATGGAGGATCGCGAGGGGGCGCTCTGGATCGGCCACAGCCGCGGCGCGACCCGCTACCTCAACGGGCGCTTCGAGCGCGTCATCACCGACGACCTGATGGAAGGCCGGCGCGTGTGGGCCTTCGCCCAGGCGCGCGACGGCGCGGTGTGGGCGGCCACCGAAAACGGCCTGGTGCGCTGGGACCAGGGCGTCGTGAAGGTCTTCAAGGAAGCCGAGGGCCTGCCCAGCAAGCGGCTGCGCACCCTCGACTTCGATCGCGACGGCATCCTCTGGATCGGCACCACCGGGGGCGGCCTCGTCGCCTACGCCGGCGGCAGGTTCAGCACCCTCGATCCGTCCAACGGCTTCCCGAGCCTCGAGGTGCGCC
>JBBQBW010000068.1:0-8950 GCA_038318025.1 Burkholderiales bacterium
ACGCGCAGCAGGTCATCCTCCGTGACGCCACCGGGCAGCCGGCCAACGGGAGCGTCGCCTTCCGATGCGTCCAGGTCGGGCCCGCGCCCCGACGCCCTGCCAGCATGCGGTCTGCCCTCCTGCGCGCTCATCGTCACGCCAGCCCCTTCGCCAGCCTGCGCAGCTGCTGCTTGGCCTGGCCCAGCTTCGCGGCGCTGTCGAGCGCGGATTGCAAGGAAGCGCGCAGGGTGAACGCGGCGGAGGAGAACCCGGCGAGGCTGCACAGGAGGCGCCGGTCTTCGGCATCGAACTGGCGGCGGTCGTCGTGGGACAAGACCCATACCGTGCCGACGGGCTCATCGAGCATGGTGAAGGGGATCAGGCGCGCCTCGTTCTCCGCCGCGTAACCGGGGGCCCGAGACGGCCTTGCCTCGAGCACGTGATCGATGATCATAGGGGCGACGGGCGCCGAGGCGACTGTCAGGGATTCCCGATTCATGGGTGTTAGTCCTCGCGCGCCTACGCAGTGGAAGGCATTGGGCAACGACGGCCGTGACAGGTTCCGCTGCCGTCGCCGAGGATCATCTTCGCCAGGATAGTGTGGGAATTTATTGCCTGGGTCGTTGACGAGATGCGCGCGCGACCGGTGGCCTTGAGGATCGCTTTCGGGATCGTGGCCTTCCGTCACGCGCGCGGTCTGCCAGCGCGTTAGGTTGCTCCTTGCGCTACCGCGAGCCGCCGCCGCCCGCCGACCTCGCCGCCGTGCGCGCGTGCGTCGTGGCCCTCGAGGACCAGCCCGCGCTTCCGATCGAGGAGCTGGTCGCGAAGGTCGACGTGGGCCGCCGCCAACCGCCCCTGGACCGAGGCCGCGCTCGCCGCCGGCTACTACGACCAGAGCCATTTCATCCGCGAGTTCCGCCGCTTCGTGGGCTGCAAGCCCTCGGAGTTCTTTCGCCGCAAGGAGGGGCTCGCGGAGGCGCTGGTACAGGGGTGATGTCGCAATCGTGCAATCGGGCCGCGAGTGCCGCGGTTAACCTCGGCGATCGATGACCCGGAGCACTCCCATGCAACACGTTGCAGCCGCCGCGCTCCTCGCATTCGCGCTCCCCGCCTTAGCCCAGGCGCCGCGCGTGTCCGCGCTGGATTGGATGGCCGGCACCTGGGTCGCCGAAAGCGAGCGCGAGAAGGTCACCGAGACCTAAATCGGCCCCGGCAATGGCCTCATGGTGGCCGCCAACCTCACCACGCGGCCCGGCGGGCGCAAGAGCTTCGAATTCCTGCGCATCGCCGAGAGCGACACGGGCCTTTCCTAATTCGCGAGTCCCGGGGGCCGGGCGACCGTCGAATTCCGGCTTAAGGATCAGGGCGAGCGGCGCGTGGTGTTCGAGAACGCTGTCCACGACTTCCCGCAGCGCATCCTCTATTGGCGTGAGGGCGAGGCGCTGCTGGCGCGCGTGGAAGGAACGCTGCGCGGCGAGCCGCGCAGCGAGGAGTGGCGCTTCTCCAGGCGCTAGCGGAACCGCGCCACGACGCCCAGGCTCAGCACGTCCATGTCGGCCTCGCCGGTGGTGCCGGAGCCGCCGACCTCGAAGCGCTTGCCGACGCTGGAGTAGCGCTCCCACTCGAGCCGCCCCGAGATGTTGCGGGCGATGGGCACTTCCACGCCGGCGCCGAAGCGGGTGATGGTCTCCTTCTGCGAGGTGCTGCGGAAATTCTCGCCGTTGCCGCCGGTGAAGGCCACGTTGCCGCCGAGCTCCGCCGAGGCGTCGAGGTCGGCGCGGAATGCGCCCACGCGGCCGAAGACGGTGAACATGCCCGCCACCGGGGACGAGAGCACGGCGTCGAGGCCCACGCCCTTCACTTGTCGCCGGATGATGACGCGTCCGAGGGCCACCGGGTCACCGCCCATGAACGTGGTATCGGTGGAATGCTCGCCCAGGTCGGCGTAGCTCGCCTCGATGGCGAGCCAGTCGGTGATGCGATAGCCCACGAGGGCCTTCCAGGCCGAGTCCTTGTCGTCGAATCGGGTCGAGAGGGTGCCGGCCACGGTGCCGGTGAGGGTCGATTCACGGTTGGTCACCAGCTGGTTGTCAGTCTGCGCCTGGCCGGCGCTGAAACCGAGGTACCAGGAGGACTGCGCCGCCGCCGGCAGCGACAGGGCCGCCATCGCGAGCGCGATCAACGTTTTCTGCATGGAAAGTTTCTCCTTTGTTACAAGGCGGAGGCGCCATTCTAGTCCGGGGCAAGGAACTTGCGACTTCCGGCGTAGTCTTCTGGCTTACAGAATGCGGCCCTTCGCCCGCATGCCACCGCCCCCACCACCATGACCAAATTCGCCCAACGCCTCCTGGCAGCCTTCATCGCCGCCTTCGCCTTCGTCCTCCCGGCCTCGGCAACCACCTACTCGACCGACTTCTCCGATGTCTGGTGGGTCGGCCCGCAGGAGAATGGCTGGGGCATCAACTTCATCCAGCAAAACAGCGTGATCTTCGCGACCATGTTCGTCTACGGCCCGGACGGCACGCCGCGCTGGTACGTGGCCTCCGCACTGGAGGCTTCGGGAGGTTCGACCACTTTCGCGGGCACGCTCTTCCGCACCACCGGCCCGTACTTTGGCGGCCCCTGGACCGCCAACGCGGTCAGCACCGCGGTCGGCAACATGACCGTCGCCTTCAACACGCCCACCACGGCGTCCCTCAACTACACCGTCGACGGCGTGCCGGTGAACAAGAACATCACCCGCCAGGCGCTGCGCGAGAGCAACATCGCCGGCAACTACCTGGGCGGCATCACCGCCAACGGCTCCAACTGCGGTGGCGGCGTCTCCAACGGCCCGATCCTGATCTTCGGCAACCTAGCGGTCACCCAGACCGGCCAGGCGCTGTCGATGCGCATCAACTTCATCTCCAACACCGGCATCTCCTCCACCTGCGTCATGACCGGCAACCTGGGGTTCACCGGCAAGATGGGGGCGCTGAACGGCGGCAACTGGTCGTGCACCTTCGGCACCCAGGCGGGCAACGTGGGCACCTTCTCGCTCAGCGCCATGCACGCCAACGTGAATGGGTTCTCGGCCAACTTCAGCGGCCAGGACCAGTTCTGCACCTATAGCGGCAGGTTCGGCGGCCTGAGGGACATCTTCTAGGGCTTTCCACCCTCCGGGTATCATGGGGGCGACAAGAATATTGCGTCGCGCACGACCCCCGTAATTCCCAGGAGGTGGACGATGCGAGTATCCAACCTGGTGGCCGCCCTCGTGGCGGCCACTTGCTTGACCCCGGTGCTGGCGCAGGATGCCTTCGATGCCTGCACGGTCTTCACCCAGGAAGACGCCGAGAAGGCCCTGGGGGCCGCGGCCGTGGGCGAGGCGCAGAACCCGAAGGTGAAGCGCCCCAGGACCGTGATGGCCTGCACCTACAGCGGCTTCAAGGAAGGCAAGCCCGTCACCGCCAGCGCCGCGTTCAAGCTCGCGAAGAGCAACTCCGATGCCCAGCAGGCGTTCGAGCAGGCGCGACTCCAGCACCAGACCAAGCCGATGCTGCTCTCCGGCGCCGAGGCGTTCTGGGCCGGCAAGACCGGCCAGATGCACCTGCGCAAGGGACGCGCCTGGGTCACGCTCAACGTCGGGCCCACCAAGGTGTCGGAGCGCGACCTGGACGACGCGAAGAAGCTGGCCGAAATCCTCGCGAAGAAACTCTAGGTTGCTCCTGGGTCAGACGGGGATGGGGATGAAGGGGATAGATGGGATGAATGAGATGGGTGTTTCGTGCTGATCTGAGCGCCAGCGCTTTGGGCTTTCTCCTGTAGAGGTCACCGTCTCCAACGGCCCGAAAGTTCCAAGGCCCCGGGCGAACCACGTAAAATTGCGCCGAAATCCCCTGGAGAGCCCTGCATGACCGCAATCGTCGAAGTCGTCGCCCGCGAGATCCTGGATTCGCGCGGCAATCCCACGGTGGAAGCCGACGTGCTGGTGGAGTCCGGCGCCATGGGGCGGGCGGCGGTGCCGTCGGGCGCCTCCACCGGATCGCGGGAGGCGATCGAGCTGCGCGACGGCGACCCGCAGCGCTACTTCGGCAAGGGCGTGCAGAAGGCCGTGGACCACGTGAACACCGAGATCTGCGAGGCGATCCTCGGCCTCGACGTCTCCGAGCAGGCGCACATCGACCGCGTTCTGTGCGACCTCGACGGCACCGAGAACAAGGCGCGCCTCGGGGCCAACGCGATCCTCGCGGTGTCGGTGGCGTGCGCCAAGGCGGCGGCCGAGGAATCCGGGCTTTCGCTTTATCGCTACTTCGGCGGCAGCGGTCCCCGCCGCATGCCGGTGCCGATGATGAACGTGATCAACGGCGGCGCCCACGCCAACAACTCGCTCGACATGCAGGAGTTCATGATCCTGCCCGTGGGGCTGCCCACGTTCCGCGACGCCCTGCGCTGCGGCGCCGAGATCTTCCATACGCTGAAGAAGATGCTGAACCAGGAGGGCATGCCCACCACCGTGGGCGACGAGGGCGGCTTCGCGCCCTCCCTTGCGAGCAACGAGGCCGCGATCCAGTGGATCCTGCGCGCCATCGAGGAGGCGGGCTACCTCGCCGGCAGCGACGTGATGATCGGGCTGGACTGCGCCGCGAGCGAGTTCTTCAAGGATGGCAAGTACCGCTTCGAGGCCGAGAAGGTCTCGTACACGCCGCCGCAGTTCGTCGACCTGCTGGCCGGTTGGAGTGCCAAGTACCCGATCATCTCCATCGAGGACGGCATGGCGGAGCAGGATTGGGACGGCTGGGAGCTGCTCACAGACCGCCTCGGCGACAACGTGCAGCTGGTGGGCGACGACGTGTTCGTCACCAACACGCGCATCCTCGCCGAGGGCATCAAGCGCGGTGTCGCCAACTCCATCCTGATCAAGATCAACCAGATCGGCACGCTCTCGGAGACCTTCGAGGCGATCGAGATGGCCAAGCGCGCGGGTTATACCGCGGTGATCTCGCATCGCTCCGGCGAGACCGAGGACTCGACCATCGCCGACATCGCGGTGGGCACCAACGCGATGCAGATCAAGACCGGGTCGCTGTCGCGCTCGGACCGCACCGCCAAGTACAACCAGCTGCTGCGCATCGAGGAGGAGCTGGGGGAAGCCGCCAGCTACGCCGGCCGCGACGCGTTCTACCAGATCGGGTAGCCGACCCGGGCCTGTCGCCAGCCGTGAAAATCCTCACCATCGTCCTCGCATTGCTCCTGGTCGCAATCCAGTACCCACTCTGGATCGGCAAGGGGAGCTGGACGCGGGTGCGGGACTTGGATCGGCAGCTCGTGGCCCAGCGCACCGTCAATGCCGGGGCCAAGGCGCGCAACGAGGCACTGGAGGCCGAGGTCCGCGACCTCAAGGAGGGCTCCGAGGCCATCGAGGAGCGCGCCCGCATGGAGCTCGGCATGATCCGACGCGACGAGGTGTTCTACCAGGTCGTCACCGCCCCGGTGGCGGGGAAAGCCCGCTAGCTGGCGAATGCCCCCTTGCGAGATCCGCGAGGACGAGGCCCGGTCTGGATCTGAAAAAGTAACCTGCGACCCGTTTCAGGTGGGCTGGCGGTTCGCCCGCGGCATGAATTTCTGCGCGAGGACCACCGCGGCGAGCAGGCTCAGGCCGGCGGCGTCGGTGACGAGGCCCGGCTTGATGAGGCACAGGGCGGCCACGAAGAGCGCGACGCGCTCCCAGAGGCGCGCCTCGCCCAGCAACTGGCCCTGCAGGGCGCCGGCGAGGCAGACCACGCCGATGATGGCCGAGACGCAGCTGGACGCGATGGTGCTCCAGTCGCCGATCATGAGGAGCGAGGGCTCGTAGACGAACATGAACGGCACGATGTAGGCGGGCGCGGCCATGCGCACCGATTCCAGTCCCGCCGCCCAGATGTTGGCCTTCGCGAGGCCCGCCGCCGCGTACACCGCGAGCGCCACCGGCGGGGTGATCGCCGAGAGGATCGCGAAGTAGAAGGCGAACATGTGCGCAGCGGGCGTCGCCGCGCCCAGCTTGATCAGGGCGGGCACCAGCAGCGCCACCATCACGATGTAGGCCGGCGTGGTGGGCATCCCCATGCCGAGGATGATGCCGGCCATGGCCGTAAGCACCAGGGCGAGGATGAGGGATTCCTGGGACAGCGCGATCACGAACTGGGTGAAGACGATGCCCAGGCCCGTGATGGTGACCACCCCGATCACGATCCCGGCGCAGGCGCAGGCCATGGCGACGGCGAGCGTGTTCCTGGCGCCCTCCACCAGCGCCTCGAAGGGCGTGCGCCAGTGGATGTTGCCGCGGGTGGAGGCGCGCATCAGCGCCACCGGGATGCATGCGAGGGCGCCCGCGAGCGCGCAAAGCGGCGCCGAGTACCCCAGCACCAGGCCCACCAGCACGATGAAGATCGGCGCGAAGAGGTGCCCGCGCGTGAACATCACGTTGGAGAAGCGCGGCAGCTGGCTCTTCGGCACCCCCGCCAGGCCGTAGCGCTTGGCCTCCAGATGCACCGCGAGGAACACGGCGAGGTAGTAGAGCACCGCGGGAATCAGCGCCCACGCCGCCACCTGCGCGTAGGGCACCACGAGGAACTCCGCCATCACGAACGCCGCCGCGCCCATCACCGGCGGCATGATCTGCCCGCCGGTGGAGGCCACCGCCTCGACCGCCGCGGCGAAGGGCGGGCGGAAGCCCGTGCGCTTCATGAGCGGAATGGTGATGGGGCCGTCGACCATCACGTTGGCCACGGCGCTTCCGGAGACCGTGCCGAAGAGGCTTGAGGAGATCACCGCGACCTTGCCCGGGCCGCCGGCGGTATGCCCGGTGATGGACATGGAGAAGTCCATGAAGAGCTGGCCGGTCCCGCTCTTCTCCATGAACGCTCCGAAGAGCACGAAGAGCATCACGTAGCTCGCCGACACCCCGAGGGTCGACCCGAAGATCCCCTCGGTGGAGAAGTAGAGCTGCTCCATCAGCATCGGCATCTTCACGTGGGTGAAGCCGATGGCGTAGACCAGGAACACGGCGGCGGTGAGCGGCAGGGCCAGGCCGATCACGCGCCGCGTCGCCTCCAGCACCACCAGCACCGCCACCACCGAGTAGAACTTGTCCCACGCGGTGAGCTCGTCGATGTAGATGATGCGGTTGATGAAGTAATCGTAGTTGAAGAAGATGTGCAGCACCATCGCCCAGCCCAGCGCGAGCAGCACGGCGTCGGCGATGCGCCAGGCGAACGCCGCCGCCGGCCGCAGCGGATAGAGCATGAAGACCAGGGTGAGGGCGAAGATGAGGTGCGTGCCGCGGAAGATGAGCGCCTCGGGCGGGCCGAAGGCGGCGACGTACATGTGGTAGAGCGACATCGTGGCCGCGACCAGCGCGACCGCCCAGGCGAGCACCTTCACCGGCGGCGCCGTCGCGGGAATTTCGTCGGAGATGACCGTCGTTGCGGAGTCGGACACCGGGAGTCCTCGATCGCCTGCCGGGTTGCGGGGACGCGCGGGCGGCTCGCGCCGCCCGCCCCTTGAGGCGACCTGCGAGCGCTACATCACCCCGGATTCCTTGTAGAACTTGACGGCGCCCTTGTGGAACGGCACGCCGATGTCCAGCGCCATGTCCTTGGGGGTGAGCCCGGCGATGGGCTTGACCACCGCGGCCATGGTGTCGACGTTGGCGGCCATCGCCTTGGTCATCTTGTAGACCACGTCCTCGGGCAGGTCGCAGGCGGCGATGATGTGGGTCGAATACCCGATCACCGGCACGTCCTTGTCCTGCTTCGGATAGGTTCCTGCCTTGATCACCAGCCTGTTGTAGCCGCCGTTGGCCTTCTTCAGCGCGCTCATGGTCTTCTCGTCGACCGGCACGAGGTGGATGTCGCGCGCGCTGGCCAGGTCCATGACCGCGGAGGCCGGCGCCGTCGTGCCCAGCGTCATCACCTGGGCGTGGCCGTCCTTCATGAGCGCCACCGCGTCGGTATACGAGGCCTGGAAATTGGCCTTGGCGAGGGACTCGTAGCTGAGGCCGTTCATCTGCAGGACCGTGGCGGTGAGCACCTCGGCGGTGTTGCCCTTGGGCTGGGTCACCAGGGTCTTGCCCTTCAGGTCGGCGTAGGTGTTGATCTTGGCGTCGGTGAGCGCGGCGACCTGGAAGTACTGGGGATAGAGGTTCGCCACCTGGCAGACCTTGTCCACCTTCTTGGGATAGGGCTTGCGGCCCGCGATGCCGTCCACCGTGGACGACGAGTTGGCGAAGCCGATCTGGGCCTTGCCCTCGTCGACGCCGCGCACGTTGGCGATGCCGGCGCCCGGCGTGGCCTGGATGTTCAGCCCCGGGATCGCCTTCTCCCACATGTTCTTCAGCGCCCCGCCCAGGGGCACCCACGAGCCTCCCTGCGGGCCGGTCATCATGGTTACCTGCTGGGCGGCGGCGGGCAGGGCCAATGCCACGCTCGCGGCCAATACACCGAGCTGCATCTTGAAGATGTTCATGGGGTGCTCCTCCGGGGGAATGGGACTACGGTCGAAAAGTGCCGTGTGCCCGGAGGATTCTGTTGCCCGTGGCCGGATGCGTCAAGCGCCCGCTGCCGGCAGGCGGGGCGGGCTGCGGCCGAACCCGGCCCGGATGCCGCGCCACACCCTGGGAATGGGGGCGTCCTCGGTGAAGGATGCGCCCCAGTTGGACACCGGCTCGGGCGAGGTGTTGATGACCGCGCGCCCGCCCGCCATGGCGAAATGGGTGCCCGCCGTGAGCGTGCCCCCGAGCAGGCCCGCTGCGACGGTGGGCGCCGTGTAGAGGCGCAGGCCGCTCGCCCAGGCGAGCGCCACGGATTGCAGCACGCCCATTCGCCCGGGCTCACGGCGCGCGGCCCTGGGGCGCATCCTCGACCCTGCGAAACCGCGGCCAGGACCTGAGGCAGGTGCGCTCGACGACCACCAGCGCCAAGTGGATAGCGGCCGCCGCGGCCAGCCCGAC
>JBBQBW010000069.1:0-8855 GCA_038318025.1 Burkholderiales bacterium
CGCCTGCGCGGGGATGACACGCCTGCGCGGGGATGACACGCCTACGCGGGGGTGACACGCCTACGCGGGGGTGACAGGCGGTCATAATGGGGCCATATGCCCCGCCTCGTTCGCGCGCTCGTCCTCGCCATCGCCGTTGCCGCCCTCGTGATGCTCGCCTCGGCCGGTCCCGGCGCGCGGTTCGGGATCTGGCCGTGGGGCGCGGGGCTCTCGCTGCTCAAATGGGCGACGTGGACCGGCATCGCGGCGGTCGTCGCCTCGCTCCTCCTCCTGGTCGTTCCGGTCACTCGCCGCGGCGGCGCCGCGCAGCTGGTCGCGGCGCTCGCCATCGCGATCGTCGCCGTGACGCCGCCGCTCCTCTTCATGGCCCGCGGCAAGTCGGTGCCGCCGATCCACGACATCACCACCGACACCGCCGATGCGCCGCCCTTCGTGGCGCTGCGCGCGGCGCGCGAGTCCTCCCCCAACGGCGCGGCCTATGCCGGGGGTGAAGTCGCCGCGCAACAGCGCGCCCATTACGCCGAGCTGGCGCCCATCGTCATCGCGGCGCCGCCCGCTGAAGTGCTCTCTCGCGCCGAGGCGCTGGCGCGCGAGATGGGCTGGGAGGTCGCGGCGAGCGATGCGGCAACCGGGCGCCTCGAGGCCACCGCCACCACGCGCTGGTTCGGGTTCAAGGACGACGTGGTGGTGCGGGTGCGCGCCGACCCCAAAGGCTCCCGCGTCGATGTGCGCAGCGCGTCGCGCGTCGGCCGTTCCGACGTCGGCGCCAATGCGGCGCGGATCAAGGAGTTCCTCGCGCGGCTCGCGTAACATTCCCCGCTTTGTTGCCACTGCAAGGGACGCCATGAGCCGGGAACGCGAGATCATCCACACCCTCGAGAAGGTCACCACCGCCACCCTCACGACGCTGCTGTTGAAAAAGGGGCTGCGCAACGTCTGGATGCGCGGCACCCGGCCGCTCGAAGCCGGCCAGCCGCGCCTGGTGGGGCAGGCCTTTACGCTGCGCTTCGTGCCGGCGCGCGAGGACCTGGCGACGCCGGAATCCTGGTCCAAGCCCATCTCCACCCGCGCGGCCATCGAGGCGATGCCCGAAGGCTGCATCTGTGTGGCCGACGCGATGGGTGTCATCGACGCGGGTATCTTCGGCGACATCCTGTGCGCGCGGATGAAGAGGCGCGGCGTGGCGGCACTCATCACCGATGGCGTGGTGCGTGACGTGGCGGGAGTGCGCGGCACCCAGCTTCCGGTGTGGTGCCAGGGCGCGGCAGCGCCGCCGTCGGTGGCGGGCCTCACCTTCGTGAATTGGGGCGAGCCCATCGGCTGCGGCGGTGTCGCCGTATTCCCCGGCGACTGGGTGGTGGTGGACGACGATGGCGCGGTGCTGATTCCCGCGGCCTTCATCGACGATATCGTCGCGGGTGCCCCGGAGCAGGAGCGCCTCGAGAGCTGGATCATGGCCGAGGTGGAAGGCGGCGCCGCGTTGCCTGGCCTCTATCCCCCGAACGCCGAGAACAAGGCGCGCTACGAGAAGTCGAAAGGCTAGCCATGGCGACCCCGAAGATCCCCGCGGAAACCCAGGGCGTCTACGTGATTGCCCCCACGCCGTTTCATTCCGACGGCCGCGTCGACGAGTCCTCCATCGATCGCATGACCGACTTCTTCCTCGCTGCCGGCGCCACCGGCATGACGGTGCTGGGGCAGCTGGGTGAAGCGCCCAAGATGACCCACGACGAGTCGGTATCGATCGTGAAGCGCGTGATCGCGCGCGCCAAGGTTCCGATCGTGGTCGGCGTTTCTTCCCCCGGCTTCGCCGCGATGCGCGCCCTCACCCAGGACGTGATGGCGCTCGGCGCGACCGGCGTGATGATCGCCCCGCCCAACACGCTGCGCACCGACGACTCGATCGTGCAGTACTACAAGCAGGCCTCGGAGGCGATCGGCGCCGACGTGCCGTTCGTGATCCAGGACTACCCGCTCACTTTCTCGGTGCAGATGAGCCCGGGGGTGATTCGCCGCATCCACACGGAGGTCCCCGCCTGCTGGTTCCTCAAGCACGAGGACTGGCCCGGCCTGGACAAGATTTCGCAGCTGCGCGCCTGGGAGAAGGATGGCTCGATGCGGCGGCTTCCGATCCTCACCGGCAACAACGCGCTGTTCCTTGATTACGAGATGGAGCGCGGCGCCGATGGTGCCAACACCGGTTACTGCTTCCCCGACATGCTGGTGGACGTGGTGCGCCTGTCGAAGGCCGGCAAGCGCGACGAGGCCCATGACCTGTTCGACGCGCACCTGCCGCTGATCCGCTACGAGCAGCAGCCCGGCCCCGGCATGGCGGTGCGCAAGTACGTGATGATGCGGCGCGGGATCATCGCTTCCGACACGCTGAGGAAGCCCGGTGCCGCGCTCAATCCGGCCGCGAAGGCGGAGGTGGACTACATCATGAAGCGCATCGCGCGCACCGATCCGCGCGCGCAGGTGTAGAAGGAGGATGATGAGGCTTGCCCTGCGCTACGCTCCCCGCGCGGCGCTTCGAGCCCCCCTCCCCGAAGGTCCCCCGAATGAAGCGAATCCTCCTCGCCCTGATCCTGTCGTGCGCGTGCGCCCTGCACGCCGCTGAGCCCGTCACCCTCGCTGGCGACAAGGCGCGCGCGGCCGAAGTCTGGACCACCTTCGAGCGCTGGCTCGCGGCCTACGCCAAGGGAGACCTCACCACGGTGATGGCGATCTTCGATCCGCAGGTGCGCTTCACCTTCCAGGGCGTCGACGACCAGGGCGTGAAGGAGTTGCAGGCAGGATACGTCGATGACTTCAAGGGCCGCGGCACGGGGACGGTGTGGGCACCGAAGGTGGAAGAGGTGTATGCCGACGGCAACCTGGCCATCGTGCGCGCCACCTGGGAACAGCGGGTCACCCTGGCGGACCGCAACGTGGTCATTCGCGAGCGCAATCGCAGCATGGACGTGCTGCGCCGGATGCCCGATGGCAAGTGGGTGATTTTTCGGTCGATGAATTACCCCGAAAGGCGGTAGAACCTTAGACCTTAGGGGACAGACCGCTAAGGGGCTGCGCCATTCCCTTAGTGGTCTGTCCCCTAAGGTTCCACCTAAGGTTCCCTAAGGCTCCCCGATGTGAGCCCGCACCCGCGCGGCGAGCGCGCGCACGCGGTCGTCGCGAATGCCGTGCTCGAGCAGCGCCTCCTCGGTCTTGAACAGGTAGTCCGCGCTGGTGCCGTAGGTTCCGCGCGCGGTCGCGATGTGCCGCACCATGGTGTCGATGGGGAGCTTGCCCGCATAACCGGTGCAGCGGCGGTTCGCGACAAATGCCAGCGCCTCCAGCTTCTCCGTGCCCGAATGCACCTCGAGCCAGCGCGGCAGGTAGGACCCCAGCGACATCTCGCGGCGCCATAGCTGCGAAAGTTGCGCGCGGGCGTTGTCGTGATTCAGGCGGTAGGCGAGGCCGCGGCAGCTGCCGCCGCGCTCGAGCGTCACCACCAGCCCCGGCTGCTCGGGCGTGCCGCGGTTGATGCGCGACCAGAGGCCGAAGCTGCGGTGGTAGCCGAACACCGCTCCCACGCGCCGCACGTCGTGGTCGAACGCCGGGTTCCACATGAGCGAGCCGTAGCCGAAGATCCAGATCTCGCCCTGCGCATGCTCGGCGAACATCTGCTCGAGGGACTCCTCGAGCTTATCGCCGCAGAGCCGCTCGCTCTCCAGCTTGCGCAGGTCGAAGGGTGGCAGCCGCGTCATGGAGCCAGGCGTGAGACTTTCCAGCGCTCACCCTCGCGCGAGTAGGCGATGCGGTCGTGCAGGCGGCTTCTGCGGCCCTGCCAGAACTCGAGGTACTCGGGCAGCACGCGATAGCCGCCCCAGTGGGGGGGCAGGGGCGGGTCCTCGCCGTACTGCTGCGTGAGCGCGGTCCAGCGCTCCTCGAGCCAGGCGCGGTTGGCGATGACCTCGCTCTGGGGCGAGGCCCAGGCGCCGATGCGCGAGCCGAGCGGCCGGGTGGCGAAGTAGGCCTCGGACTCTTCCCGCGAAACCTTCTCGACGGCGCCCTCGATGCGCACCTGGCGCTCCAGCTCCTTCCACATGAAGGTGAGCGCCGTGGCGGGGTTGGCGGCGAGCTCCTGTCCCTTGCGGCTCTGGTAGTTGGTGAAGAAAACGAAGCCCTTCGGGTCTACCCCTTTCAGCAGCACGATGCGCCCCGACGGGCGCCCGTTGGCGCCCACGGTGGCGAGCGACATGGCGGTGGGCTCGGGCACCTGGGCGTGGATCGCCTCCACCATCCAGATCCCGAACTGCTGCATCGGGTCGGGCTGGGCGTGGCGTTCCTCGAGGGTCTTGAGGGCGTATTCGGTGCGCAGGTCGGCGATCGAGGGCGTGCCGGGCGGGGGAGTTGTCATGGGTAGTTGGAGACCTCGACCAGATTGCCGTCGGGGTCGCGGAAGTACACCGACATCATGGGGCCGGTGGCCCCGGTCTTTTCCACCGGCCCGGCGATGATCGCGACCCCCTCGGACTTGAGGTGCGCGGTCACCTCCTCGAGTGGCGTAGCGGCGATGAAGCAGAGGTCGATGGCGCCCGGCGCGGGTTTCAACGCCTTGGGCTCGAACTCGCGCCCGGCCTGGTGGAGGTTCAGCTTCTGCCGCCCGAAAGCGAGGCCGCGGCGGCCGCCGGCGAAGGTGACCGGCTCCATGCCGAGCACGCGCTGGTAGAAGGCGAGGGTGCGCTCCAGGTCGAAAACCGTGAGCACGATGTGGTCGATCCGGTCGATTACGATGGACATGCATTATTCTATCCCGCATGCATGCCGATCCCGCCCTGATCCGTTCCGTCCGCACCCAGGTTCCTCCCGAGGAGTGGGCGGTCCGCGCCGACCTCGCCGCCGCCTATCGCGCCGTGGCCCTCTACGGCTGGGACGACCTCGTATTCACCCATATCTCCGCGCGCGTGCCGGGGCCGGAGCACCACTTCCTCATCAACCCCTACGGGATGATGTTCGAGGAGATCACGGCTTCCAGCCTCGTCAAGGTCGATCTCAAAGGCGAGAAGGTGTCGGATTCGCCCTTCGAGATCAACCCGGCGGGTTTCACCATCCACAGCGCAGTGCACGAGGCGCGGGCCGATGCGCATTGCGTGATGCACCTGCACACAATGCAGGGCGTGGCCGTGTCGTGCCAGAAGGCGGGGCTGCTCGCCTTGTCGCAGCAATCGTTGTTTCCGCTCTCGAGCCTCGCGTATCACGGCTATGAAGGCGTGGCGCTCAATCCAGATGAGAAGGCCCGGCTGGTGGCGGACCTGGGCGACAAGCACAACATGATCCTGCGTAACCACGGGCTCCTCACCTGCGCCGAGACCGTGGCCGACGCGTTCCTCTACATGTACATCCTGCAGCGCGCGTGCGAAGTGCAGGTGCTGGCGCAGTCGGGGGGCGGCGAGCTGGTGCCGATTCCCGCGCCGATCGTCGATGGAATCCGCAAGGCCGCGAAGGTGGTGCTGCGCCAGTCGGGCGGCATGATCGCGTGGCCCGGCATCCTGAGGAAGCTGGTCCGCATGGATCCGGGCTGGCGGACCTAACGTGCGGGCAGTTCCTCTCGCGCGATCTCGAACACGAACTTCGTCCCTCCGCTGGTCCTGGGCCATCTGAATTTCAGCTGCGGGTAGGCGCGCTCCAGCGCGTTGCGGTTGTGCCCGATCTCCACCACCAGCAGACCTTTCGGATTCAGGTGCCGGCGCGCCTCGGCGAGGATGGTTCGCGTGTGGTCGAGGCCGTCGCCGCCGGAGGCGAGGGCCATCTTGGGCTCCTGGCGATACTCGTCGGGGAGCGAGCGCATCGATGCCGCCTTCACGTAGGGCGGGTTGGAGATGATGAGGTCGTACTTGCGGCCCTCGAGCGCGGTGAAGAGGTCGCTCTCGACCAGGCGCACGCGATCGGCGAGGCCGTAGTCGTCGACGTTGCGCTTCGCGACCTCGAGCGCGTCGGGCGAGAGGTCCACTGCGTCCACTTGAGCTTCGGGAAAGCGGAGCGCAGCCAGGATCGCGAGGCATCCCGAACCGGTGCAGAGGTCGAGGACCTTAGGGGACAGACCACCAGTTGCACGTGATGAAACTACAGTTTCATCATCCGCAACTGGTGGTCTGTCCCCTAAGGTTCTGAGGAGCTCGAAGATAAACGACCGAGGCACGATCACCCGCTCGTCCACGTAGAAGCGGTGCGGCCCAAGCCACGCTTCGTGGATGAGGTAGGCGGCGGGCTTCCGGGTGCGCACACGCCTGTCGAGCAGCTTGCGCGCGGCGTCGTACTGGGCCAGGGTGAGCGGCTCGTCGAGGTGCGGATTCAACTCGTCGTGCGGCAACCCCAACGCGTGGAGCGCCAGCCACGCGGCCTCGTCTAGCGCGTTGGTGGTGCCGTGGCCGTAGGAAAGTCCGGCGCGTTCGAAGCGCTCGACGCCGTAGTCGAGCAGCGCGCGAAGGGTGCGCGCCGTCAAGCGGGCCGCGTGCCGGTGAGTGCCACGAGGGCGCGGCGGTAGATCTCCGCCAGCGGCTCGGCCTCGGCCATGGCCACCGCCTCGTTCACCTTGTGGATCGAGCGGTTCACCGGACCGAACTCGGCGACCTGGGGGCAGATGTCGATGATGAAGCGCCCATCGGAGGTGCCGCCGCCGCAATCGGTGGCGGGCGTGACACCAGTCACGTCGCGCACGATGGCGGTGAGCGTGTCCACCAGCGGGCCGCGCGGCGTGAAGAAGGGCTTGCCCCCTTGGTGCCAGTCGATCGCGTACTCGAGCCCGTGACGATCGAGGATCTCCTGCACTCGCCGCTGCAGTGTGTGCGGCGTGCTCGCCGTTGCGAAGCGAAAGTTGAAATCCACCACCAGCGCGCCGGGAATGATGTTGAGTGCCCCGGTGCCGGCGTGGATGTTGGAGACCTGGAACGTAGTCGGCGGAAACGACTCGTTGCCGCGGTCCCACTCCGCCGCCGCCAGTTCCGCCAGCGCCGGCGCCGCGAGGTGTACCGGGTTCTTCGCGCGATGGGGATAGGCCACGTGTCCCTGCACGCCGTGCACCGTGAGCTTCCCCGAGAGCGAGCCGCGCCGTCCGTTGCGGATCGTGTCGCCGAAAACCTTCGTGGACGAGGGCTCGCCGACGATGCAGAAATCGAGCGCCTCGCCGCGCGCCTTCAGCATCTCCACCACCTTCACCGTGCCGTGGACCGCGGGCCCTTCCTCGTCGGAGGTGATGAGGAGCGCGACACTGCCGGCGTGGTCGGGATGCTCACGCACGAAGCCCTCGGCGGCCACGACGAACGCGGCGATGGAGGTCTTCATGTCGGCGGCTCCGCGTCCGAACAGCAGCCCTTCGTGCTCGGTGGGCTCGAACGGATCCGAGTGCCACTTCTCGATCGGCCCCGGCGGCACCACGTCGGTGTGCCCCGCCAGTACCACCAGCGGCTTGGCGGTCCCGTGGCGGATCCAGAGGTTGGTGACGCCGCCCTCTTCGACCACCTCGGGCACGAAGCCCAGCGGCCGGAGGCGCTCGATCACGAGCTGCTGGCAACCCTCGTCGGCCGGCGTGACCGACCTACGACGGATCAGCGCCCGCGCGAGCTCGAGCGTCTCGTTCTTCAAAGCGGATCTTTCCGGTGAGGAGCTGCCAGTACATCACCCAGTCGCCGGCGAAGCTCCACGCGGGATAGGTGAAGGTGGCGGGTCGGTTCTTCTCGAAGACGAAGTGGCCCACCCAGGCGAAGCCGTAACCGGCGATCGGCACCAGCACGAGCAGCCACGGATTGCCGGTGGTGAGCACCGCAAGCAGCAGGCCCAGCACGAGTGAGGTGCCGGCGAAGTGGAGCTTGCGGCAAGTGGCGTTGCGGTGCTCCGAGAGGTAGAAGGGATAGAACTCGCGGAAGGTGGCGAAGCGTTCGGCGCTCATTGCGTGGTCTCGCGCTCGTCGGGGAGCGGGCAGCGCAGATTCTCCCTCTCCCTTGGGAGAGGGCCGGGGAGAGGGTCGCGCAAGTTTTCCCTCTCCCTTGGGAGAGGGCCGGGGAGAGGGTCGGGGAGCGGGGCGCGTAAGTTCTCCCTCTCCCTTGGGAGAGGGTCGGGGAGAGGGTCAGGACCCAGCGGCAACGCCCTCCCGTCCCGCCGCGGCACCGTCGGCCCGACGCGTTCCTCGACATACCGTTGCAGCGGCCCCTTGGCCCCGAGGGCGAACAGGACCTCGGCGCACACGAAGAGCGGGCCGATGAGCAGCTGCTTCGCGTCGTCGTAGAACGCCGGCTTCACGCCCTCGTACCGGTGGCCGAGGAACTGCAGCGCCCAGCCCACCACGAAGATTGCGGCTGCGAGGCCGAGGGCGGCGGGCACGCTGAGCCGGTGAGTCACCTCGCTTGCGATGGCGCACATCACCAGCAGGGTCGCCGCCATGACGGCGCCGAAGAGAAGATCGAGCCTGAAGTAGTACAGGCTTGCGGCCACGCAGACCACGGCGGCGAGGGTGATCGGCACGGTGCCGACGGCGAAGGCCCAGGTGGAAAGCGCCAACACGATCGCGAACACGATCATCGGCACGCCGGCGAAATGGGTCGCGATGTTGCGTCGGTCGCGATGGTAGGCGGCGTACTGCGTGAGGTTTTCGGCGAGGGTCTTCACGCGCTCCTCCGGAAGGCGGACGGGATCCTAGAACTTCTCTTCCTGCTCCTCGGTGATGGTGAACTCGCCGAAGGAGGGCGATCCGGAACGCCCGCCGCCCGAAGGGCCGGCGCTCTTCGCCCGCTCGGTCGCCGCCGGCATGATGCCGGAGTTGCCGAGCAGCAGCCCCAGGTTGGTGGCGGAGTCGGCGTTGGTGAGCGCCTCGTCGGTGG
>JBBQBW010000070.1:0-8820 GCA_038318025.1 Burkholderiales bacterium
AGGCGCTCGGCCTCGCGAAAAAGGTCAAGGTGACCATCGCAGCCCGGGTGGGCGAATGGCTGCGCACCTCCATCGGCATCGGGCCCAACACCTTCATCGCCAAGACCGCGTCCAACCTGGTGAAGCCCGACGGCCTGGTGCTGATCCGCGAGGAGGAGCTCCCGGAGCGTCTCTTCGGCCTCGAGGTGCGGGCGCTCACCGGCATCGGCAAGCAGATGGAGAAACGCCTGCACCGCCATGGCATCCGCACCGTGAAGGACCTGGCCGAGCGTTCCAGGGACGAGCTGCGCGCGGTCTGGGGCGGCGTGGGCGGCGAGATCATGTGGAGCAAGATCCGCGGCGAGGAGCAGCACGATCGCGAAAGCGAGACCGGCTCCATATCGCACTCGAGCGTGATGGCGCCGGACCTGCGCAACCCCGAGGATGCGTTCGCGGTGATGAACCGGCTCACGCAGAAGGCTGCGATGCGGCTGCGCAAGGCCGGGTTCTACGCCGCGCGCTTCACCATCGCACTCAAGTACCTCGACGGCAGCCGCTGGGACGCGGGCATGCGCCTCGTGGATACCCAGGACACGGTGACCTTCCTGCACGCGCTCGACAAGATGTGGGCGGGACGCCCGCGCGACCGGCGCACCATCCTGCAGGTGGGGATGGCGTACTCGGACCTGGTGTCGGAAGCCGACCACACGGGCGCGCTCTTCGCGGTGGCCGAGGGGAAATCGAAGAGCCTCTACTCGACCCTCGACAAGCTGAACGCGCGGTTCGGCAAGCAGGCGGTGTACTTCGCCTCGGCGCACAAGGCGCGCGATCGCGGCGGCATGCACATCGCGTTCAACCACATCCCCGATCCCGAGACCGACAAATGAGAGCGAACGACGCAGGCACGCCCGCTTGGTGACCGTGATCACCGGAGCCTCGAAGGGCATCGGCGCGGAGCTGGCGCGGCAGCTCGCCACGCGGCCCGAAGCGAAGCTGGTGCTGGCGGCGCGGAGCGCGAAGGAGCTGGAGGCCGTGGCGCAGGAATGCCGCGACCAGGGCGCCGCGGTGCTGGTGGTGCGCTGCGACGTGGCCCTCGAGCGCGACTGCCAGGCGCTGATGTCCGGCGCGGTGCTCGCCTTCAGCCGCATCGACGTGCTGGTGAACAACGCCGGGATCACGATGTGGGCGTACTTCGAGGAGGTCGAGGACCTGGCGATCCTCGAGCGGATCATGCGCGTGAACTACATGGGAAGCGTCTTCTGCACCCGGCACGCGCTGCCGTGGCTGCGCCAGGTGGGCGGCCTGCTGGTAGGCATCTCCAGCCTCGCCGGGCGCACCGGGGTTCCCACCCGCACCGGTTACGCCGCGGCCAAACACGCCATGGCCGGGTTCTTCGACTCGCTGCGCATCGAGCTCGCCGGCTCCGGGGTGGACGTCACGATGATCTACCCGGGCTTCGTCGCCACCGGCATCCGCGAGAACGCGACCGGCCCGGATGGAAAGCCGATCCGGGTGAGCCCGGTGAAGGAAGGCGAGGTGATGAGCGTCGCGGATTGCGCCGCGCGCATCGTGCGGGCCATCGACCGGCGCGAGCGGGAGGTGGTGATGACCGCGCGCGGTAAAGTGGCGCTCTGGCTCAAGCTCGCCTTCCCGTCCCTGGTGGACCGGATCGCGCGCCGCGCCATCGAAAAGGGTCGTTGATGGACCTCACGGTCTGGGTCACCTATTTCATCGCCACCGTCATCCTGTCGGTCTCGCCGGGACCCGGCGTGTTCTCGAGCATCTCGTCGGGGCTGCACCACGGCTTTCGCCTGGGCCTCTGGAACAGCGTGGGCATGCAGGCTGCGAACGTGATCTGGGTCGCCGTGGTTTCGCTGGGGCTGGGTGCCATCCTGCTCGCCTCGGAGACGCTGTTCTCGCTGGTGAAGTGGGCAGGGGTCGCCTACCTCGTCTACCTCGGCATCGTCACGTGGCGCGCGCCGGCGAAGGGCTTCACCGAGGAGTGCCGCGACCACGAGACCACCGCGGGCGGCGTCTTCATGCGCGGCTTCTGGGTCAACGCCACCAACCCCAAGGGCATCATCTTCTTCGCCGCGATCCTGCCGCAGTTCATCGACGTGTCCCGGCCCCAGCTCGCCCAGTACGTGATCCTCGCCTGCACCACGTTCGCCGTGGACCTCGCGACGATGATGGCGTACACGGCGCTCGCCGCGCGCGTGCTCGCGGTGATGCGCGACGAGCGCCACCTGCGCTGTGTGAACCGTACGCTGGGCGGGGCGTTCATCGCCGCGGGCGTGGCGCTCGCGAGCTTCAGGAGAGCCGCACACACGTCGTAGTGTCTTCCCCGCTGTCGTAGTGCCTTCCCCGCTGTCGTAGTGTCTTCCCCGCTGTCGTAGTGTCTTCCCCGCGAAGGCGGGGACCCAATTGGCCCCCCGCCTTCGCGGGGGCGACATCCACCAGGAGAGAACCAATCATGACCATCAAAGTCGGTGACAAGCTTCCCGAAGGCACGGTGCAGGAATTCGTCGAGGTCGAGGGCAACGGCTGCAGCATCGGACCCAACACCTTCAAGGTAGAAGACCAGGTAAAGGGCAAGAAGATCGCGATCTTCGGCCTGCCGGGCGCCTTCACGCCCACCTGCTCGGCCAAGCACGTGCCGAGCTACCTCAACAACCTCGACGCGCTGAAGGCCAAGGGCGTGGACGAGGTGTGGTGCTTCAGCGTGAACGATCCGTTCGTGATGGGCGCCTGGGCGCGCGACCAGAAAGCCGCGGGCAAGATCCGCTTCATGGGCGACGGCAGCGCGGAATACACGAAGCAGCTCGGCCTCGGCCTCGACCTCAATGCCCGCGGCATGGGCATGCGCTGCCAGCGCTTCTCGATGCTGGTCGACGACGGCGTGGTGAAGACGCTCAACGTCGAGGCGCCGGGCAAGTTCGAGGTTTCCGGCGGCGAGACGATGCTGCAGCAGGCATAGGCCGTTACTGGCCCTGCGCCCAGAGCCACACCAGGAACAGCCCCACGATCGCCAGCAACGTGACCTTCCACCAGGAGAGCGGGCTCTCCCCGCTCGTCTCTCCGGTCTGTCCGTTGACCAGGAAGCGGTAGACCTTGTCGCGGTAGCGGTAGGCCGAGATCCACACCGGCATCAGCACGTGCTTGAAGGTGAGGTCGCCGTAGAGGGTGTGCGTGCCGTCGATCGCCTGGTCGTCCCCGCCGATGTCGCGCTCGATGAGCTCGCGGATGCGGGCGTCGATCTTCTTCTTCGCCTCCAGGTAACCCTCGGACAGCGTCACCTGGTAGGCCTCGGCGCGGAAGCCGCTCACGAACTCGGGCTGGTACGGCACGAGCCCTTTCGGGTTCCAGGTGTCGGTGGCGCCGCGAATCGATTCGGGCAGCGTCTTCGAGGCGAGGATCATCACGTCGTCGAAGAAATGGTCGACATGGCCCGTGACCTCGGTCCAATCGATGGACTTGTCGCGCTTGGTGCCGCGCCGCCCTTTGTAATCGGTTGAGGTCCGGCAATCGTAGGTCCAGAACGGCAGGTACAGGCCGGTCAGCGTCGCATCCGACTTCGCGTAGCGCTTGAGGTCGTTGGGCGCGAGCCAGCGGCGGCGGACCCACTTGCGGAACGCCCCCTGCGCGTAGTCGCGATCGAACCGGAACGGCACCAGCGCGCTGGGCCGCACGCGCCGGTGGGCGTAGCCCTTCGAGACGATGCCCGCGCCGCAGAAGGCGCAGTGGGCGGCGAAGAGGCCCTCCTCCAGCTTCTGCTCGGCGCCGCACTTCTCGCACCGCACCTCTTCCTGCTCCCACGTCTCGAGGCGGCCTTCGAGCTCCTTCACGAACGCGCCGAAGTCGGTTTCCTCCACCCGGCTGTCCGCCCCCGCCGGAATGGCGTTCTGCGCGCCGCAGAACTCGCAGCGCATCGAGTCCGTGCCGGGCGCGAACGAGAAACGCGCGCCGCAGGAGGTGCAGGGAAAGGTACGAATGAACGCGCCGGATTTCTCCGGCGCGTCGGGGGTGCGTGGCGCCGCCTCCGGCGCCGGGGCGTCGCTCAACCCGGCAGCGGCGGCGGCACGTGGCTGAAGAGTTCGGCCAGTTCCGGCACCTCTCCCGCCTTGGCCCACTGGCTCATCCCGGCCTTCCACACCAGCGAGTCCCGGGTGATCTGGCCGCCGCCCGCCTGCTGGCGCAGCGTGGCCATGTCGAAGGGGCCGGACTGGCTCTGGCCCACGGCGACGTGGAACGAGGGCCCGCCTGGCAGCGGCGGCGGCGAGGAGCCGCCGGCGCCCCCTGGCGAGCCGGTGGCGCCCGCGGCACCGGCCATGGCGCCCATCATGGCCTGGCCCATCGCCACGCCCGCCCCGAGGCCCACACCGGCCCCGGCGATGCCGCCAGGGTTGTTGGCCGCGTCGCGGATGGCCGAGGCGGTCTCGTACTGGGTGTACGCCGCCATGTTGCCCACGGCCGCGATGGCGCCGCGCTTGTCGATGGCGCGCTCCACCTCCTCCGGCAGGCCGATGTCCTGAACCTGCACCTCGCAAAGCTCCAGGCCCAGGGCCTCGAACTCCGGCTGCAGCCGCTCCTTCAGCCGGTTGCCCATCTCGGTGACCTTGGCTTCCATCTCGATCACCGGGATGCCGAGCTCGGGCATCACCTCCTTGATCCTGAGGCCCACCTTGCCCCGCAGGTTCTCCTGGATCTCCTGGGTGGTGAAGCGGTCGTCGGTGCCGACCAGCTCCTTCACGAAGATGCCGGGATCCTTCACCCGCAGCGTGTAGAGGCCGAAGGCGGTGGCCCGGATCAGCCCGAAATCCTTGTCGCGCATCATCGCCGGGCCCGCGGTGCCCCACTTGAGGTCCGTGAACTTGCGCGTGGAGACGAAGTACACCTCCGCCTTGAACGGGCTGTCGAAGCCGTACTTCCATCCCCGCAGCGTGGTGAGGATGGGCATGTTCTGGGTGGTGAGGGTGTAGGTGCCGGGCTTGTATACGTCGGCCAGCTGCCCCTCGTTGATGAAGGCGGCCATCTGCCCCTCGCGCACCACCAGCTTGGCGCCGTACTTGATCTCGTTCTGGTAGCGCTCGAAACGGTAGGCGAGAGTGTCGTTGGTCGAGTCGAGCCACTCGACGATGTCGATCAGCTCTGCCTTCAGCTTGTCCCAGAGGGCCATGTGAGGTGTCCTGACGAGTGCGGAACGGAATAAGGTACCCTTGGACGCCTCCAAAGACAACGACGGATTCACGCATGTCCGCCACCCTCGCTTCCCTGCACGTCTACCCGGTCAAGGGCCTCAAGGGAATCGACCTCGCCCACGCCACCTGCACCGACCGCGGCATCGAGCACGACCGCCGCTGGATGCTGGTCGATCGCGACGGGCAGTTCCTCACGCAGCGCGAGCACCCGCGCATGGCCACCATCTGGACCGACCTCGCCGACGGGACGCTGGAGCTCTCCGCGCCCGACATGCCCGGGGTGGAGGTGCCGATCCTGCCGGGGACGGCGCCCACCATGCAGGTGCAGGTGTGGAACAGCACCTGCGACGCCGCCCCCGTCTCCACCTTCGCCGACGCGTGGCTCTCGGAGTTCCTGGGGATGTCGTGCCGCTTGGTCTACATGCCCAACGAGTCGGTGCGCCATTCCAACTCGAACTACGGCGGTGAGGGAAAGCGCGTGGGCTTCGCCGACGGCTACGCCTACCTCGCCACGAGCGAGGGCTCCCTCGCGGACCTGAACCGTCGGTTGGCGAGCCGGGGGCAGCTAAGCGTGCCGATGAACCGCTTCCGGCCCAACCTCGTCATCGCCGGCACCGACCCCTTCGCCGAGGATGGCTGGGGGGAGCTGCGCATCGGCGAGGTGGTGCTGCGCGCCGCCAAGCCGTGCGGGCGCTGCCAGGTGACCACCACCGACCAGGCGACGGGAGAGGTCACCGGGCCCGAGCCCCTCGCCACACTCTCGACGTTCCGGGAGAGCGCCGAGTTCGGCGTGATGTTCGGGATGAACTTCGTGACGGTACGGGGCGGCGCGATCCGAGTGGGCGACGCGGTGGAGGTCGTGACCTAGGTCGCCTTGTGCGGCTTGATCAGGAACGCAGCCAGCGCCGGCAACAGGAACAGCGCGCCCAGCATGTTGAGGAAGAACATGAAGGCGAGCAGCACTCCCATGTCGGCCTGGAACTTGAGCGCCGAGAACGCCCAGGTGCCCACGCCGATGGTCATGGTGACCGCGGTGAAGACCATCGCCGTGCCGCGCTCGTTCAGCGCCTCGTAGAACGCCTCCTGGAGCGGCTTGCCCTCCTCCAGGTGCACCTCGATGCGGTCGTAGAGGTAGATGCCGTAGTCCACGCCCACACCGACGCCCAGCGCAATCACCGGGAGTGTCGAGACCTTCAAGCCGATCCCGAGCGCGGGCATCAACGCCTCGCACAGGACCGAGACGATGGCGAGCGGGATCAGGATGCAGAGCGTGGCGCGCAGGCTGCGGAAGGTGACCATGCACATCACCAGCAGGGCGCCGAAAATCGCGAAGTTCATCTCCCAGCGCGCCTTGTCTACCGCCTCGTTGGTGGCCGCGGTGACCCCCATGTTGCCGGTGGCGAGCTTGAACAGGATCTTGTCGTCCGTGACCGGATTGTCGTCGGCGAAACGCTTGACCTCGGCCACGATGCCCGCGATCGTCTCGCCCTGCTGGTCGGTGGTGTTCACCAGGACCTGCATCGCGCTGCAATCGGGATTGAGCAGCCCCGTGGAAGTGTCGATCGGGGTCACCGACTGCGCCATCACCTGGGCATTGCGCGGCAGCTGGCGCCACTTGAGGTTGCCCTCGTTGAAGCCGGCATTGACGACCTTGGCCAGGCCTGGCAGCGAGATCACCGACTGCACGCCCGGCACGTTCTGCATGTACCAGTCGAATGCCTCGATGATGCTCATCACGTCGTAGCGGGTGCACGCCCCCTGCACGCCGCGCGTCTGCACGACCACACCCAGGGTGTTCACCCCGATCGCGAACTTCTCGATGATCTTCGCGTTGTCGAGGTTATAGCGCGAGTCGGGGCGCAGCTCCGGCACTCCGATTCCGTAATCGCCGACCTTGAGCTTGTGCGCCTGGATCAGCCCCGCGCCGAGCGTCACGGCGGCGATCGCCACGATCGCGGCGGCACGCGGGCGCTCGACGCAGCGCGAGGCGGCGCGCCACATGCGCTGCGCCCGGGTTTCACCCGTCGCTCCGCCCTGCGCGGCGCGGCGCGAGAGCCGCAGGTACGAGAGCAGGATCGGCAGCATCATCTTGTTGGTGAGGATCATCCACGCCACGCCGAGAGAGGCGGTGATGCCCAGCTCGCGCACGATGTCGATGGGGATCAGCATGATGACCGCGAAGCCGAGCACGTTGGTGACGAGCGCCAGAGTGCCGGGGATGAAGAGCATGGCGAAGGCGCTCTGCGCGGCCGCGAGGCTGTCCGCCCCGGCGAGCACCTCGCGCTCCCAGGTCCTGGTCATCTGCACCGCATGGGAGACGCCGATGGAGAAGATCAGGAACGGCACCAGGATGGAAAGCGGATCGATGCCGAAGCCCAGGATCGGGAGGGTCCCCAGGAGCCACAGCACCGGCATCATCGCCACGACGAGCGCCACCAACGTGAGCTTCACGTCCTTCACGAACCACAGCATGAGCCCCAGCGTGATGAAGAAGGCGATCGCGAAGAAGCCGATCACCCCGCGGGCGCCCTCGCGGATGTCGCCGATCGCCTTGGCGAAGCCGATGATGTGGACGCTGTGGTTCGCGCTCGAGTACTTGGCGCGCAGCGCCTCGAGCTTGCCGGCGACTTCGAAATAGTTGAGCCGCTTTCCGGTCTGCGGGTCGGTCTCCAGCAACCCCGCGCTCACCAGCGCGCCGGAGAAATCGATGGCCACGGTGCGACCGACCTCGCTCGACTTGGCCACGTTGGAGCGGACCACCTTGAGATCGGCATCGGTGCCAGCGAACGTGGCCGGGATCACGTTGCCGCCGGCAAACCCCTCCTCGATCACCTCGATGAAGCGCGTGTTGGGGGTGAAGAGGGACTTCACCGACGGGCGGTCGACGCCGTTCAGCAGGAAGACGTCGTCGGTGAGCGCCTTCAGCTTCCCGAGGAATTCCCTGTCGTACAGGTCGCCATCCTTGCGCACGAGCGCGATGGCCACCCGGTTGGCGCCACCGAACACCTTCTCGTACTCGCGATACGTCTGCATGTACGGATGCTTGAGCGGCACCATCTTGTTGAAGCCCGCGTCCACCACCAGGCGCGATGCCGAGGCCAGGAAGACCGCGGTCATCACGCCAAAGACGACGAGCCATGCCTTGCGGTGCCCGAAGACGAGCCGCGAGGCGGCGCCGATCAGGCGCTCGAGGCTCACGGGCCCGCCGCTGCCATCGGCACCCGGCGGGCGCCGGCCTCACCCATGATCATCAGCGCCTGGGGGCCGCCGTCCACCGCCTTCGAGAAGGCGCGCGTGGTCCTGGTCTCGAGGCGCTGGAACGACTTGCCATGGTCGCGGCTCACGAGGGCCGTGCCCGCGGCGCCGGCCAGCACCAGCGTGCCGTCGGCCAGGCGAGTGCCACCCATGAGGCTCGCCTCCCCGGGGCTGGCAACCTGCACCCAGCTCTTGCCCGCGTCGGTGGAGCGATAGATGCGCCCGCGCAGCCCGAAGGCCACGACGGCGCCGACGGCCGCCACCACCCCGCCGAAGAAGGAGCCCTTGTAGGGGGAAGCCAGGGCCGTCCAGCGCTCGCCGCGATCGGACGACACCAGCACCGTGCCCGCCTCGCCCAGGATCATGAGCGTGCCTCCGGGCAGGGCCA
>JBBQBW010000071.1:0-8716 GCA_038318025.1 Burkholderiales bacterium
CGCCTTCGCCTGCACGAGCGCGTACGCCTCGTCGAGGAACGCCCACGCCTGCACGCGCGCCTCGTCTGCACGGATGCGCGCCAGGCACCCGCTCACCAACTCCTCGGCGCTGGTGCGCCCGTCCCGGACGGCCGCCACGGCCTCGCATACCCCCAGGGCCGTGATGTCGACCAGATCGCCTGCGTTCATCCCCATGCGCCTTTCAGTTGCCGTAGAACACGTTGGGCAGCCAGTACACGAGCTGCGGGAAGATGTAGATCGCGGCCATCGCCACGAACACCATGCTGAGGAAGGGCAGGCAGCCCTTGAATATGGTCACCAGCTGCAAGTGCTTTGGAGCGATGCCCTTCAGGTAATAGGCCGACATCGCCATCGGTGGCGTCAGGAACGATGTCTGCAGGTTGAGCGCTATCAGCACGCCGAAGAACAGCGGGTCGATGCCGAAGTGCGGCAGCAGCGGCAGGAAGATGGGGACGAAGATGATGATGATCTCGCTCCACTCGAGCGGCCAGCCCAGCAGGAAGATGATCAGCTGGGACAGCAGCAGGAAGGTGAGCGGCGTGAGTTCCATGCTCATCACGAATTCCTTGATGAGCCCCTCTCCTCCGAGGTAGGAGAACACCGAGGAGAACGTCCACGATCCGACGAACAGCCAGCACACCATCGCCGAGGTGCGCGCCGTGAGGAACACCGCCTCCTTCAGCCGCCTCCAGCTGAAGGCGCGGTACGCCATCGCCAGGATCATCGAGCCGAGCGCGCCGATGGCGGCCGCCTCGCTGGGCGTGGCCAGCCCGAAGAGGATCGCCCCCAGCACCGACATGATGAGCACCGCCAGCGGGAAGAACGCCTGCAGCAGCAACAGCACGACCTTCGGCCACGGCACGTCGCTCGCCTCCCGGGAGAGCTTCGGCGCGAGCGAGGGCGTGATCGACACTCGGCCCACGACGTAGATCATGTAGAGCCCGGCCAGCAAGAAGCCGGGCAGCAGCGCCGCGGCGTAGAGCTTCACCACCGATACCGCCGAGGTCGCCGCGTACACGATCAGCATGATCGACGGGGGGATCAGGATGCCGAGCGTCCCCCCGGCGCAGATCACCCCCGACGACAGCTTCTGGTCGTAGCCGGCCTTGAGCATCGCCGGCAGCGCGAGCAGTCCCATGAGCGTCACCACGGCGCCGACGATGCCGGTGGCCGTCGCGAAGAGCGCGCAGGTTATCAGCGCCGCCACCGCCATGGAGCCGGGAATCCCGCGCAGCGCGAGCTGCAGGCTGAGGAAGAGGCGGTCGAGGATGTTCGACCTTTCTATCATGTAGCCCATGAAAAGGAACAGCGGCACGGCGGTAAGCACGTCGTTGTTCATGATGCTGAAGGTGTTCTGCGACAGCAGGTAGTACACGCGGTTGTCGAAGAAGTCCTGCCCGGGCGTGTAGTACGCGTAGTAACCGAAGGCCACCCCCATCGCCATCAGGGTGAACGCGATGGGGAATCCCAGCAGGATGATGAAGATGAACATCCCCAGCATGAGGAGAGCGATCTCGGGGTTGCTCATTTCAGCGCTTCCTTCACGTTGGGGGCGTCTTCCTGAGCGTGCGCGAGGACCGTCTCGAGCTCCTCCACGTCGTGGAGCTGGAGCGGCCAGGCGCCGGTGCGGATGCAGATGATGCAGCGGATCATCTGGGCGAAGCCCTGGATGAAGAGCAGCGCGCCCGCGATCGGGATCAGCGCCTTGAGCTGCCAGATGGGCACGCCCACGGGGCTGTTGACGCTCACCTCCTTGTAGCGGAAGGAGTCGGACGCGTAGCCGAACCCGGCGATCATGAGCGAGGTCACGCCGGGGTAGAAGAAGATGATGTAGAGCACCAGCTCGAGGCTCGCCTGCACCCGCGGTTTGAGCAGCCGGAAGAAGACGTCGCCGCGCACGTGGGCATTGCGCGACAGCGCGTACGCGCCTGACATGATGAAAAGCGCCCCATACAGGATGTAGCTCATGTCGAACGCCCAGCTCGTGGGGTTGTTCAGGACGTAGCGCATGAAGACCTCGTACGAGGTCCCGAGCGTCAGGATCAGGATGCACCACGCGAAGGTGTGGCCGACCGCCATGCTGAAGCGGTCGATGGCCAGCAGGAAGTTGTTAAGCATGGTGCTTTCCGTTCCCTGGTGGTGGAAATGGTGCAGCAAAAAGGCGGCGCATTCCTGCGCCGCCTCCGCTTGCTGCTTTCCGGTGCCGCGAGGCCGGCGCCGGGGTCAGAACCCGAGCTTGCCGTGGATGTGCTCGTAGCCCCGCTTGTAGTCCGCCTCGTTGAAGAAGTGATAGTAGCCGACCCGCTTGGACCACTCCCTCTGGGACTCGACCACTTTCGCGAAGAAAGGATCCTCCTTCGAAAGCCGCGCCGTGATCACGTCCCACGCCTTGATCTGGGCGTCGAAGATGCTCTGCGGCGTGCGGATCACGTTCACCTTGTCCTTGGTCTTGAGCTCCTGCAGGTCCGTGGAGTACTGGTCCATCGCCAGCGCATAGTTCGCGGTGGACGCGGCCTCGGCGGCGTACTTGAGGATCGCCTGCAGATCCTTCGGCAGGGACATGTACTTCTTCTTGTTGAAGATGATCTCGAAGAACTCCATCGCCTGGTGGTAGCTGCCCATCATGTAGTTCTTCGCCACGTCCTGCGCGCCGAAGCGGCGGTCCGAGGTGGGATTGTTGAACTCGAAGGCGTCGATCACACCGCGCTCCATCGCCGGCACGATCTCGCCGCCGGGCAGCTGCGTGACCTTCATGCCCAGCTCCTGCATCAGGTCGGCCGCGAGGCCCACCGTGCGGTACTTGAAGCCCTTGAGCTCGGCGGCGCTCTTGATGGGCTTCTTGAACCAGCCGAGCGGCTGGGTCGGCATCGGCATCGCGAAGAAGCCGACCACGTCCAGGCCGAGCTTGGCGAGCAGCTCGTCGTACATGGGAGTGCCCTTGCGATGGATCCAGGCGAGCATCTGGTTGGCGTCGCAGCCGTTGATCGGGCCGGAGCCGAAGAGGGAAGCGACCTTGCTCTTGCCGTACCAGTACACCGGCACGCTGTGGCGCCGTCGATCACGCCCTTGTGGGTGGCGTCCATCACCTCGAAGGGCTTGACCACCGAGCCGCCGACCAGGTAGTCGATGCGCAGGCGCCCGCCCGCCATCTCGTTGACGCGCGCGACGTACTGCTCGGCCATCTCGTTGAAGACGTCCTTGGCGCCCCACGCGCCCTGCATCTTCAGCACGATGGGCGACTGGGCTACCGAGATCATCGGGAATCCGACGGCAGCGGCGCCAGCGGCACCGGCGGCGCCGGTAAGGAACTTGCGGCGTTTCACGTTCGCCGCCGACGGGGCGACGGTTTTCGTCTCGGACATCACTTTCTCCTCTGGGGTGATTTGCGCTCTGGAATGCGGGCCGCCTTGGGGGCTAGCTTCGCGGATGCCGTGATTCGGAACTTTGCATCCTAATCTCCGACCCGGGGGAAGGCAAGGATGGGTACAAACTTCCGGGCCTATCCGTACCCCCACGCCGATATGAAGCGGCTACCGATACGACAGCAGCAGGAAAGCCAGCAGGAACAGGGCCACGTAGAACGCCATGACGCGAGTCGTCCACGGCCGCGCGAAGAGTCCGTCGACCCCGGCGGCGCGATCGAAGGCCGCCCTCGCGCGCCGCCCGCCCGCCGTCATGACCTGGATCAAGAAACCCGCCGACCGCGCCCAGCCGGCGGCCAGGACCCCGAGGGCGCCGGGCACCAGGCGGCGGTAGATCCAGTCGGTGTCCAGGTTCACGAGGCGCCTCTCCGGCGGGTAGATTCCCGTGCGCATGAGCACCGCGAAGGCCAGGGCGGAAAACGCGAGGAGCTGCAGCTGGGTGAGCACGTGGCTGCCGGTGTACGCCACGTAGTCCACCGGGTACGGCAGGAGGGCGTAGAGCGGCGCCGGATAGACGCCGAGCCCGATGCACAGGGCCGCGGCGATCGCCATCGCCACCAGCATGTTCGCCGGGGCCTCCTCGCAGCGCTTGCCCGAGTCGTGCGCGAAGAAGGCGAAATACGGGATCTTGATCCCGGAGTGGTGGAACACACCGGCCGAGGCGAACAGCAGCACCAGGTAGGTGAGCAGCAGCGCCTCGCCACCGGCCGCCGACACGATCATCGACTTGCTCACGAAGCCGCTGAACAGCGGAAAGCCCGAGATCGAGGCGGCGCCGACGATGCAGAAGGCCGTGGTCCACGGCATCGACTTGTAGAGCCCGCCCAGCTCGCTGCCGTTGATCGTGCCGACGCGGTAGAGCACCGCGCCCATCGACATGAACAGCAGGGCCTTGTAGATGATGTGGGTGAAGGCGTGCGCCGCGGTGCCGTTCAGGGCGAGCTCGGTGCCGATGCCGATGCCCACGACCATGAACCCCAGCTGGTTGTTCAGGCTGTAGGCGAGCACCCGGCGCAGGTCGTTCTCGATCACGGCGTAGAAGATCGGGAAGGCGGTCATCACCGCCCCGATCCAGATGAGTTCTCCGGTCCCGGCGAAGCCGCGCGCCAGCGCGTACACCGCGAGCTTGGTGGTGAAGGCCGACAGGAACACCGTGCCGACCTCGGTCGCCTCGGGATAGGAGTCCTGCAGCCAGTTGTGCAGCAGCGGGAAGGCGCACTTGATGCCGAAGGCGAGGAAGATCAGCGGGCCCCCGGGTCCGTCGAGCCCGATGTGCTCGAAGCGCAGCGACCCGGTGGCTGCGAGCTGCTGCAGGGCGCCGAAGAGCAGCAGCATCCCCGAGAGCAGCTGCACCAGCACGTAGCGCATGCCGGCGCGGTAGGCGCGCGCCGAGCCCCGCGCCCACACCAGGAACACCGAGGTGACCGCGGTCAGCTCCCAGAAGAGGAACAGCGTCAACAGGTCACCGGCGAACACCGCGCCGATGGCGCTGCCGGCATAGGCGAGCCCCGCGGCCGGCTGCAGCGAATCGCGCGCGTGCAGCGAATAGATCGAGGAGATCAGCGCGGCGATCAGGAACACCAGCGCGAAGAGCGAGCTCCAGCGGTCCACCCGCATGATCAGGACCTCGCTCGAGAGGAAGGCGAGGCGCCCGAACTCCCCTGCCGGCAGCAGCCACAGCTGGGCCATACCGACGAGCGGGAGCGCCACCACCCAGGCCGAACGCCAGCGCCCGCGCAGCAGCGGCACCAAGGCCGCGCCCAGAAGCAGCGTCCAGGCCGGGTTCAACTCAAGGCCGGTCATAGTAGTCCTCCGGCCGCTTGAGCACCACGCGCAGCGCCTTGGCCGCCAGCACCAGGGCCACGCACGCGACCAGGCCGTAGATGCCGTGGAAGCCGAACCAGTCCTCGAAGGCGAACTCTGCGTGCTTGTGCACCAGCGGCTCGACCAGTAGCAGGAGGCCGCAAAGCACCCATACTCCCCAGTACACCTTGTCCACGTTCTCCTTGCGGTCCAGCCAGTAGCGGCGTTCGCCTTGTCGCATCGCGGCCTCCGGGCGTCACATCCCGGCCACGCTGCGCGCGAAGGCGAGCGGCAGGCCGGGGAACAGGAAGAGCGCCACGGTGCCCGCGGCGGTGAGGGTGAGCGCGATCACCATCGGCAGCGGCGCCTCGCCGTGGGGCTCGCCGGTGGGCTCCTTGAAGTACGCGGCGTGGACGATCGGCAGGAAGTAGGCGGCGTTCAGCAGCGTGCTGGCGAGCAGCGCCGCGCCCGCCACCCACGACTGCGCCTGCACCACGCCCTGCAGGATGTACCACTTGCTCACCACGCCGACGAACGGCGGAATGCCGATCAGCGACAGCGCCCCCACGGTGAAGGCGCCCATGGTCCAGGGCATGCGCCGGCCGATGCCGTCGAGCTGGCTCACCAGCGTCTTGTGCGCCGCGGTGTAGATGGCGCCGGCCACGAAGAACAGCGTGATCTTGCTGAAGGCATGGGCCACCAGGTGCAGCGCCGCCCCCGCCACCGCCAGCGGCGTGAGCAGCGAGGCGGCGAGTACGATGTAGCCGAGCTGGCTCACCGTCGAATAGGCCAGCCGGCGCTTCAGGTTGTCGGCGGCGAGCGCCACGACCGAAGCCGCGACGATGGTGAAGGCGGCGACGGCGGTCAGCCACTCGGCGCCGCCGAGCGCGGCGAGCGAATCGACGCCGAACACGTACACCACCACCTTGACCACCGCGAACACGCCCGCCTTGACCACCGCCACGGCGTGGAGCAGCGCGGACACCGGCGTGGGCGCCACCATCGCCGCCGGCAGCCAGCGGTGGAACGGCATCAGCGCCGCCTTGCCGATGCCGAACATGTAGAGGGCGAGCAGGATGGCGGCGGTACCGGATTCCAGCTGGCCGGCGAGCAGTCCGCCCACGCGGAAATCGAGGCTGCCGGCCGCGAGCCACGTCCAGATCACCGCGGGCAGCAGGAAGACGATGGACGTGCCGATGAGGTAGCTCAGGTACACGCGCCCGCCGCGCCGCGCCTCCTCGTCGCCGTGGTGCGTGACCAGCGGGTAGGTCACGAGCGTGAGCGCCTCGTAGAACACGAACATCGTGAGCACGTTGCCGGCGAAAGCGATGCCGATGGCCGCGCCGATGGCCGCGGCGAAGCAGGCGTAGAAGCGGGTCTGGTGGCCCTCCTGGTTGCCGCGCATGTAGCCGATCGAATAGGCGGTGCTCACCACCCACAGCGTCGAGGCGATCGCGGCGAAGAGCCAGCCCAGCGGCTCCACTTCCAGCGCGAGGTCCAGGCCCGGCAGCATCTCGAAGAGCACCGCGCGCGGGCGCTCGCCCGCGAGCACCGCGGGCGCCAGCGACAGCACGATGAAGAAGAGCGTGATCGCGGTCGCGAAGGTCGCGGTCTCGCGCAGGTTGGGGTGCCGGCCCGCGGCCACGATCAGCGCGATGCCGGCGAAGGGCACGGCGAGCGCGAGCAGCGCGAGCTGCGCAAGGCTCATCGCCCGGCCTCCATCAGCCCCGCCGCGGCGGCCGCCGCGGTCTCCAGCACCGGCGAGGCATGCAGGCCGGCCGCGATCACCAGCGCGGTCAGCGCCAGCGCCGGACCCATCATCGACAGCGGCACCGGCGCGCGCGCGGCCACGGGCTCGGGCGGCTCGGAGAAGTAGGCGCACTCGACGAAGCGCCAGACGTAGGCGACGGCCAGCAGCGAGCTCAGCAGCACCGCCGCGGCGATCCACGGCCGGCCGGCCTCCAGCGCGGCGGAGACCAGCAGCCACTTGCGCGCGAACCCGGCCGTGCCGGGCACGCCGATGAGGCTCAGGCCGCCGAGCGCGACAGCGAAGCTCGCGAGCGGCATGGTGCGGCCGACCCCGGCGAGCGCCTCGAAGCGCGTGCTGCCCAGGTGGAACGCCATCATCCCCGCCACCAGGAACACCGCGCCCTTCGAGATCCCGTGGTTGAAGACGTGGGCGAGGGAGGCCGCGAGGCCCGCCTCGGTGGCGAGCCCGAGCCCCAGCGTGATGTAGCCGATCTGCCCGATGCTCGAATACGCCAGCAGGCGCTTCAGGTCGCGCTGCGCGATGGCCACGGCCGAGGCGATGAAGAGGGCCGCCACGGAGAGCGCGATCAGCAGTTCGCCCACCGGCAAGTCGGCGAACACGAACCGCGGCCCCAGCACGCTGTAGTAGATGCGGATGAGAACGTAGATCGACACCTTGGTCGCGGTGGCCGCGAGGAACGCCGACACGGCCGAGGGCGCGTAGGTGTAGGCCCCGGGCAGCCATGCGTGCAGCGGGAAGAGCGCGAGCTTCAGGCCGATGCCCACCGTGATGAAGGCGAGCGCAGCGTGCACCGCACGCGTGTCCTCGAGCGCCGTGAGCCGCGGGGCGAGGTCGGCGAAATTGAGCGTCCCGGTGGCGAGGTAGAGCATCCCCACGCCGATCACGTAGAGGGTGGCGCCCACGGTGCCCAGGAGCAGGTAGCGCACCGCCGCCGTGAGCGCGCGGCGATCGCGCCCGAGCGCGATCAGCGCGTAGCTCGACAGCGACGAGATCTCGAGGAACACGAAGAGGTTGAACGCGTCGCCGGTGAGCGCCATGCCCAGCAGGCCGCACAGGCACATCATGAGCAGCGCGTAGAAGAGGTACTCGCGCTCCTCGCCCACCTCCGCGAGCACGCTGCGGCGGCAATAGGGCACCACGAAGAACGCGATCAGCGAGACGAGGAGGGCGACGAAGGCGCCCATCGCGTCGATGCGGTACTCGATGCCCCAGGGCGGCGGCCAGCTGCCCATGGCGTAGGAGATCGTGCCCTCGAGCAGGACCTGCGCCAGCAGGGAGCCGGCCATCGCCAGCGCCGCGATCGCGACGCCGAGGCTCGCGATCCAGCCGGCGAGCCCGCTGCGCATGAGCACGATCAACGGCGCGCTGATGAGGGGGACCACCACGAGGAGCGCCGGGAAGTGCGGGGAAAGCGAGCTCACCCGGCCTGCTTCCTCTCCACTTCCGCATCCGCCTCCAGGATCTCGTCCTCCTCGATCGTGTCGTAGGCCTCGCGCACGCGCACCACCAGCGCGAGCCCGAGCGCGAGCGTGGCCACGCCTACCACGATGGCGGTGAGGATGAGCACGTGGGGCAGCGGGTTCGAGTAGAGGGTGACCCCCTCGGCGATGATGGGCGAGGTGGCGCCCACGAGCTTGCCCGGCGCGATGTAGAGGATGTACACCGACGTCTGGAACATGCCCAGGCCCACCAGCTTCTT
>JBBQBW010000072.1:0-8627 GCA_038318025.1 Burkholderiales bacterium
ACCCAGTCGAAGCAGCCGGCGTGGCACACATAGGCCTTGTAGCGGTCGGTGTGCCCGTTCATCCACGCCACCATGTAGCCGCCATAGCTGCCGCCCGCGGCCACCAGGCGCTCGCGGTCGATGTAGCCCTGCTTCAGCATGAAATCGGTGCCCGCCTCGACGTCGGCCAGCTCGCGCTTGCCGAACTCGCCGTCGATCGACTCGAGGAACTTCTGCCCGAAGCCCGACGAGCCGTGGTAATTCACGCACACCACCACGTAGCCCTGCGCGGCGAACAGGTGGTTGTTCCAGCGGAAGTGGAACGTGTCGGCCCAGGCCGAGTGCGGCCCGCCGTGGATGTTGTGCAGCAGCGGCCAGGAGCGCGACGGGTCGAAATCCGGCGGATACACCGCCCACATCTGCACCGGCTTGCCGTCGAAGCCCTTCACCTCGAACTCGCGCACCTCGCCCAGCTCGATGCGGTCCATCAGCTCGTCGTTGAGGCCGTCGATGCGGCGCTCGACCACGCCGTCGGTCCAGAACACCGCGGGCGGCGTCCCCATGCTGTTGCGGATGAACACCACCGCGTCACCGCGCATGTCGAAGTCGCTCACCACCCCCCCGGGCGCCAGCACCGCCGGCGCCTTGCGCTCGAGCGTCCAGCGGAAGAGCGCGTGCCGGGCGCGATCCTCGGCGGCGAAGCACACCGCGGTGGAGTCGGCGCTCCAGGCGAGCGGCAGGGTCACGCTGCGGTCCCACGAAGACTTGATCGACTCGATGCGTCCGGTGGCGCGGTCGATGAGCGTGAGCCGCTGGGCCGCCACCGCGCTCTTGCGCAGGTCCTGGGTGAGCACGGCGATGCGCTTGCCGTCGGGCGAATAACGCGGCGCCTCGAAATTGAGCCTGCTGCCCGGGGCGAGCGTGCGGAACTTGCGCCGGTCGAGGTCGAGCGCCACGAGCTGGGCCTCGTGGTCGAAGCGCTTGTCCTCCGCCGGGTCGAAGGCGAAAGCGATCTCGCGGCCGTCGGGCGAGATGTCGTAGTAGTGCGCACAGGGATCGGTTTGCACCAGCTCGTAGGCCGAATCACCGAAAAGGTCGCGGACCTTGCCGGTATCCACGTCGACGCTGAAGAGGCGCGGCCGTCGGCCGTCGGAGAGCCACTGGTCCCACCACCGGTAGGCGGAGTGCTCCACCACGTGGGCCTTCACCTTGTTTTCCTGGTGCTCGCGGTAGCGCTTGGCGAGCTTGTCCAGCGACATCCCCGGCCACACCCACGAGATGAAGGCGATGCGGCGGGAATCCGGGAACCACTTGATGCCGAAGGCGCCGGTGGGCATCGAGGTGATGCGCCGGGCCTCGCCGCCATCGGGCGCGATGAGGTGGATCTGCGGCTCGTCGTCGGCGGGATCCTTGTCCTTGCCGCTGGCGGGCGCGGGGCGCTTGGCGAGGAACGCGATCGAGCCCCCGTCGGGCGACCAGCGCGGCTCGCCGTCCTTTTCCCCGGCGGTGGTGAGCCGGCGCGGCGCGCCGCCGAAGGCCGAGAGGAGCCACAGGCTGGTGCTCGCCTGGTTCTCCTCCATGGCGTAGGAGGTGACCGAGACGCAGGCCTGCGCGCCGTCGGGCGACAGGGTGGGCTGGGCCGGGCGCTCGATGCGCCACAGGTCTTCGACGGTGAGGCGTTTCTTCTTCATTGTTTCCCCATAAATGACACGACGCACCGGGGTGCGTCGAGCGATGGCGGGATTGTAGCCGCAACCTGCCGGAGGTTTCCGTCACGGGACGTCACCGCGTTGCCCTACCCCCTCCGGATCCGGTCCGAACCCTGGGGGTAAAATCGCGGAAACGACCCGCGGAGCCACCCCATGAAACCGAACGACATGAAGCCGTCCTTCCAATGGGACGACCCCCTCCTCCTCGAGGACCAGCTCACCGAGGACGAGCGCTTGGTGCGCGACAGCGCCCGCGCCTACTGCGAGGAGAAGCTGCTGCCGCGGGTCACCGAGGCCCATCGCCACGAGAAGTTCGACCGCGACATCTTCAACGAGATGGGTGCCCTCGGCTTCCTCGGTTCCACCCTCGAGGGCTACGGCTGCGCCGGCGTGAACCACGTGAGCTACGGCCTCATCGCCCGCGAGGTGGAGCGGGTCGACTCCGGCTACCGCTCCGGGATGAGCGTGCAGTCGTCTCTGGTGATGCACCCGATCCACGCCTACGGCACCGAGGAGCAGCGCAAGCGCTGGCTGCCGAAGCTCGCGACTGGCGAGCTGCTGGGATGCTTCGGCCTCACCGAGCCCGACTACGGGTCGGATGCCGGCAGCATGATCACGCGGGCCCGGAAGGTGGACGGCGGCTACGTGATGAACGGCGCCAAGATGTGGATTTCGAATTCCCCCTATGCCGACGTGTTCGTGGTGTGGGCGAAGGACGACGCGGGCGAGATCCGCGGCTTCGTGCTCGAGCGCGGCATGAAAGGCCTCACCGCGCCGAAGATCGAGGGCAAGTTCAGCCTGCGCACCTCGCCGACCGGCGAGATCGTGCTCGCCGACGTCTTCGTCCCCGAGGAAAACCTGCTGCCGAACGTGAAGGGCCTGAAGGGACCGTTCGGCTGCCTCAACAAGGCGCGCTACGGCATCGCCTGGGGGGCGCTGGGAGCCGCCGAGTTCTGCTGGCACGCGGCGCGCCAGTACACGCTCGACCGCAAGGCCTTCGGCAAGCCGCTCGCCGCCAACCAGCTGATCCAGCTCAAGCTCGCCGACATGCAGACCGAGATCGCCCTCGGCCTCGAGGCGTGCCTGCGCGTGGGTCGCCTGATGGACGAGGGGCGCGCGACGCCGGAGATGGTGTCGCTCATCAAGCGCAACTCCTGCGGCAAGTCGCTCGACGTGGCGCGCAAGGCGCGCGACATGCACGGCGGCAACGGCATCGCGGATGAATTCCACGTGATCCGCCACGTGCTGAACCTCGAGGCCGTGAACACCTACGAGGGCACCCACGACATCCACGCGCTGATCCTGGGCCGCGCGCAGACCGGGATCGCGGCTTTCTAGGCTTCATATTTCGCTCTGGGTTCGTCATGCGATCCACCGGGGTGCCGGGTGTCTCAGCGTATGTGTGGCACCGTACAGACGGCCCCCTGCCCAATTCCGCCATCATGAAGCGATGCTCCACGAATTCCTGTCGAATCACCGCACCGCCCTCATCGACCGTTGCCGGCTGAAGGTGGCGCAGCGCTCGTCGCCCGAGGCCTCCGAGAAGATCCTCGATTCGGGCATCCCGGTGTTCCTGGACCAGCTGATCAAGACGCTGCGCGTGGAACAATCCGGGCAACCGATGCACAGCCGGGCGGTGTCCGGGCCGGCAGGAGGGGTCGATGCCGTCGATTCGGAAATGGGCGAAGTGGCGTTGCGCCACGGGCGCGAGCTCCTGATGCACGGCTTCACCGTCGAGCAGGTGGTGCACGACTACGGCGACCTGTGCCAGTCGATCACCGACCTCGCGTTCGAGAAGACGGCCGGTATCACCATCGACGAGTTCCGCACCCTCAACCGCTGCCTCGATAACGCGATTGCCGTCTCGGTCACCGAATACAACGCCCGGCGCGACCTGCTCACCGCGGGCCAGCAGACAGCGGCCGTGAACGAACGCCTCGGGTTCCTGGCGCACGAGCTGCGCAACCACCTGAATACCGCCACCCTCGCGCTAGGCGCGCTGCGCACGGGAAACGTCGGGCTCCATGGGGCCACCGGCGCGGTGCTCGATCGCAGCCTCGTGGGGCTGCGCAACCTCATCGACCGGTCGCTCGCCGACGTGCGTCTGGGCTCCGCGGCGGTCCACTCCACGCGCCGTTTCTCCCTCGCGGCGTTCATCGCCGAGATCAAGATGTCCTCCGGCCTCGAGGCCCATACGCGCCGCAGCACCCTGGTAGTGCACGAGGTGGATGCCGTTCTCGCCGTCGAGGCCGACCGGGAGCTGCTTGCTTCCGCGGTCGGCAACCTGCTGCAGAATGCCTTCAAGTTCACGCGCGCGGGCTCGCTCGTAACCCTCAGCGCCCGCGCCTGCGGCGACCGGATCCTGATCGAGGTGAAGGACGCCTGCGGCGGGCTTCCGGAAGGGTTTGCGAAGATCGCGTTCCTGCCCTTCACCCAGGCCGGCACGGATCGCTCCGGGCTGGGTCTCGGCCTGTCCATCGCCCAGCGCAGCGTGGAAGCCAACGGCGGCATCTTGCGGTTGCGGGACGTTCCCGGCACCGGCTGCGTGTTCACCATCGACCTGCCGCGCTACTCGGTGATCGCCCCAGTACCCGAACCCGTTTAGCCGGAGCGGCGCGTCGGACCGATCGCGCCCCGGCTTACGCCGCGCACGTACTGGTCGGTGACCACGATAAGGCGCGCCATTTCCCGCGAAGTGCCGAGCAGGGCGAGCGAGGCCTGGCGGTGGCTCAGGACACGTCCTTCGACGACTTGAAGCGTATCGCGGTGCCCAGGGTACGCGGCACCTTGCAGGCATGGCCGCCGTGGAACTGCACCAGCGTCTTGAACAGCTCGCAGGCCGTGGGCGAGAACAGGAAGCGCTCCGCCCGGCTGCTGTGGCGATGGTAGACCGCCACCCGTGGTTCCATCGGCAGTCCCACATCGAGCGCCAGCGTCGCCTGGCGGTGCACCTGCTCGGTCACCTCCGGCGCAAGGTCGCGACTGACCTCGAACATTTGCCACATCGTCGGAGCGCCCTCGGGTGTTTCCGTGACGGGGGCAGGCTGGAAGCCCGTCAAACCGAAGCGGCATCAAGATAGGACCGACGGGTGTCGAATGGTTCGGGCGATCCCGTGGTTGACGCCATATGGCCCATGGACGCGGCGCGGCGATGACTTCCGATCGCCTGAACACCTACGCTGGGCAAGCCCGAGGCAGTGTTTCCAGACCGGCGCGTCATCCTCCACCTCAGCCGCTCGCCACGGCGGCCGGCGGCGCAGCGAGCAAGGGCTCCGCCCCCTTCGCCAGCTTCTCGACCGCGGAGGACGCGGCCACGCGGCGGCGGTTCATGTATTCCTCGTGGTTCTTCTCGACGTCTTCCAGGTCGTACACGTAGTTCACCATCAGCCCGAACGACTGGGCCATGCCCTTCGCGGACGCGTCGGCCCCCCAGTTGACGCGCTCCAGGCGCGCGCCGTTGCCGAGGTGGAATCGCGCGACGGGATCGACGGCGTGGCCGTCGTGCCATTCGCGCGTGAGGTACCAGGCGGCGAGCTCTTGCAGCGGCTCTCGCAGATGGGCCGGCACCGGCGCGTCGGCGCGCGCCGCGAGCGCCAGCAGCTCGGCGCGCAGGGCCTGCGGCGCGGTGGCATCGGAGCCCCGCTCCACGAGCGCCCGGCGCGACCAGCCTCGCAGGCCCGGGATCGGCGACAACGTGGCGAATACCTTGAGGTTGGGCAGCTCGGAGTGCAAGTCGCCGGCGACCTGCTTGATCAGGAAGTTGCCGAACGAGATGCCTTTCAGCCCTGCCTGGCAGCTGGTGATCGAATAGAACACCGCGCAGCGCGCCTTGCGCGGGTCGCCCACCACGGCGTCCATGGCGAGGATGGGTGCCACCTCCGAGGGCAGCTCGTTGACGAATGCCACCTCGACGAAGATCAGCGGCTCATCGGGCAGCGCGGGGTGGAAGAACGCGAAGCAGCGCCGGTCGCGCTCGAGGCGGCGCTTCAGGTCCGGGAAGCCGCGGATCTCGTGCACCGCCTCGTAGGTGATCAGCTTCTCGAGGATCACCGCGGGCGTGCCCCAATCGATGCGCCTCAATTCGAGGAAGCCGCGATTGAACCAGGAGGACAACAGGTGCGAGAGATCCTGGTCGACCACGTCGAGACGCGGATCGTCGCGCACCGCGACGAGCAGCTCGCGGCGCAGGTCGAGCAGCATCGCGGTGCCGCCGGGCGCCATGTTCATGCGCCGGAAGACCTCCTGGCGCGGCGGCTCGGCCACGCGCTGCAGCTTGGACAGGTGCGAGGGCGACGGATCCGCGTGGTAGGCCTGGGCCGCGGCGAGCACCGCATCGCGGTCGGGCGAGAAGTCGCGCGCGAGGCGACCGAAGAAGTGCACGCGCCCGGGGGCATCGAGGCCGCGGTAGAGCGCCACGGCGCGCCGCGCCAGCTGCGCCCCCGAGGCCTCGCCGCGCTCGGAGATCAGGGTCCGAAGCGCCGTGGCGAGGCGGTCGGCGCGGCGCTCGGCCTGGGAGCGCACCAGCGTTCCCACCACCTTGTCGATGAAGCTGCGGGCGGTGCTCATGACGATTTCCTCTCCGCGCCGTAGCGCTCGCGCAACACGTTCTTCTGCACCTTGCCCATGGCGTTGCGCGGCAGCTCCGCGACCACGTGCACGCGCTTGGGCACCTTGAAATTGGCGAGCTTGCCCTTCAACGCGGCGATCAAGGCGGCCTCGTCGCACCGGGCGCCCGCGGCGCGCACCACCACCGCGGTCACCGCCTCGCCGAAGTCCGGATGCGGCACGCCGACCACCGCCGACTCCTGCACCCCGGGCAGCTCGTCGAGCGCCAGCTCGATCTCCTTGGGATACACGTTGTAGCCGCCGGTGATGATGAGGTCCTTCGAGCGCCCGGCGATGGTGAGGTAGCCGTCGCCCGAGAGGCTGCCCATGTCGCCGGTGCGGAAGAAGCCGTCGGGGGTGAACTCCTCGAGGTTCTTCTCCGGCATGCGCCAGTAGCCGGGAAACACGTTGTCGCCGCGCACCTGGACGTGGCCGTTATCGCCCGCAGCACACGCCCGCCCGTCGTCATCCACCACGCGCACCGTGGTGCCGGGCAGCGCCGGGCCCACGGACCCCGCGCGGCGCGCTCCTTCCAGCGGATTGGAGCAGAGCATGCCGGTTTCGGTCATGCCGTAGCGCTCGAGGATGCGGTGCCCGGTGCGGCCCTCGAACTCCACATGGGTCTCGGCGAGCAGCGGCGCCGATCCCGACACGAACAGACGCATCGAGGCGCAGGCCCGCGGTGTGAGGCCGGGCTCGGCGAGAAGGCGCGTGTAGAAGGTCGGCACGCCCATGAACACATGGGAGTGGGCGAAATCCGCCAGCGCCTTCGCGGCGTCGAACTTCGCGTGGAAGCGCATCGCACTCCCGTTCATCAGGATGCAGTGGCAGGCGACGAAGAGCCCGTGCACGTGGAAGAGCGGCAGCATGTGCACCAGCACCTCGCCGGGCCGGAAGCCCCACTCGTGGTGCAGCACGCGGGCGTTGGCGCCCAGGTTGCGGTGGGTGAGCATGGCGCCCTTGGAGCGACCGGTGGTGCCCGAGGTGTAGAGGATCGCGGCCAGGTCGTCGCCGGCGCGCTTCACCGTGGCGAAGCGCGCGTCGGCCCCCGCGGCTTCGGTGACGAGCGTCCCCTGCCCGTGCTCGTCGAGGGAGAAGACGTTCGCGATGCCGCGGCGCTGCGCGAGGGGCGCCAGCCACTCGAGGCTCTTCGGTTGCGCCACCACCGCCGCGGCCTCGGCGTTCTCGAGGAAGTAGGCGATCTCGCCTTCCTGGTAGGCGCTGTTCAGCGGCAGGTAGGCGAGCCCGGCGCGCAGGCATCCCAGGTAGAGGAGCAGCGCCTCCGGGGATTTTTCCACCTGCACGGCCAGGCGGTCGCCCGCGACCAGGCCCCGGCTCGCCAGCAGCGATGCGTACCGCGCGCTGCCCGCGTCGGCATCGGCGTAGCTCACGGCGCGCCCTCCTTCCAGCAGCAGCAGCGGCTGGGAGCGGTCGGCCGGAAAGCGCGATTCGAAGAGGCTATAGAGGTTCTCGTTCATGGCAGCAGGCCCAGCTTGAGCTCGTTCTCGGCGACGCCCGCGGCGCGGTATTCCTCGGCGGCCGGCGACTCGTCCTGGCTTTCTCCAAGGATGGCTGCAAGTGCCGCGCCCGGCAACACCTGGATCTGCGCCCCGTGCACCGCGCTCACCAGCCGCGCCGGTGCCGCCAGCGCCACGTAGACTCCGCCGCCCGCCTTGCCGAGGATGGTGGTCTCGACCGGCACGCCGCGGCTGGCGTTGGCGTGGAGCGCCATCGCCATGTCGACGATGAACTCCGACAGGATCACCTTCTCGTCATCGAGGCGCGCCGCGTGGGAGGCGCAGTCGAGGAACACCCGCAATCGCAGCGGAGGATCGGCGGCACTCGCCCAGGCCGCGCGGGCGAAGCGCCACGCGCGCTCGACGCCCAGCGGCGTCTTGCCGACGATGCCGATGAAGCGCTCCTCGCCGGCATCCCCCAGGCCGCGGCCCTCGAGGTTGCCGCCGGCCTCGCGCGCTTCGTAGCCGCCGGGGTAGATCTTTTCGAGGTCGCGGCGGTACACCGTTTCCGCGAGCGCGCCGGTGCGCGCCGCGGGCAACAGGCGCTGGCCCAGGCGCTGGTGCCGCTCGAGCATCGCCCGTGGCCCGGAGGGTGCGGCGATGGCCTCGGCGAGCCAGGTGCCGAGGTCCACGGTCGCGTCGTGGATGGCATTCTCGCCGCTCGCCTTGGCCCGAGACAGCGCGCCGATGGCCGCGAGCGCGATGGCGCGGAACATCTCGTCCAGCGGGTCCATGCCCGCCGCCGAGGCGATGATCGCCGGCCCGGACATCGCCAGCTGCGTCTGCGCGCCGAACAGGCGCCGCGCGGCGAGGTGCG
>JBBQBW010000073.1:0-8524 GCA_038318025.1 Burkholderiales bacterium
TGGTAGGTGTTGCCGTCGGCGTCGCGGCGCGAGAGCGGGGTGGAGCTCCACTCGGTGAAGGTGTTGTCGAGGATCGCCACCACCGAGCCTGGCGCCAGCTTGAGCGACAGGTTCTTGAGGAACGGCGCCAGCTCCGACTTCTTCACGTGCGACCACCAGAACCCGGCGAAGGCGGCGTCGCATCCCGGCGGCACGCCCTCCAGGGAGATTGCGTCGGCCTTGAAGAAATCGACGCGGCCCGGCAGGGCGGGTTTCTCGCGTGCGATCTCGAGCACCGAATCGTTGATATCGCAGGCATGGACGTGGCGCGCGGATTTCGCGATGTACTGGGTCCAGTAGCCAGTGCCGCAGGCCACCTCCAGCACGGTGCGCCCGGCCAGCACCTGGGGAATGCGCTCGCGCAGCCACGCGAGCTCGCGCTGGCGCTCGGGCTTCTCGTACACCTGCTCGTATTCGCTCGCCCGCTTGGAGTAGTAGGTCTCGAGGTGCGGCGTGGTGCTGCGGGGATCGGCCATGGCGCCTCCTCAGGCGGTGCGGTAGACGTCGGGGCGGTGGATCTCGAGGTAACGCGCGGGATCGGGAAGTGCGCGGAAGCCGTATGGCGCGTACAGCGCGTGGGCGTTCCGGGTCATGAGGCAAAGCCGCCTCAGGCCCTGCAGGTCCGGATGCGCCAGCACGCACTCCACCAGCCACTTGCCCAGCCCCGCGCCGCGATGGGCTTCCTCGACGAAGACGTCGCAGAGATAGCCGAAGGTCGCGCGGTCGGTCACCACGCGCGCGAAGCCCACCTGGGCTTGCCCGCCATAGAGGCCGAAGCACAGCGAGTTGCCGATGGCGCGCCGGACTGTCTCCCGTGGCACGCCCGGGGCCCAGTAGCTTCGCCCCGAGAGGTAGTTGTGGACCGAGGCCACGTCAAGGCGGGCCGGGTCGTCGCTCACCACGTAGCCGGGGCGCTGCCACTCCATCGGCATCAGCTGCGGTAGTCCGCGTTGATCTTCACGTAGTCGTAGGAGAAGTCGCAGGTCCACGCCGTGGCCGCCTCGATGCCGCGGCCCAGCGTCACCAGGATCGAGATCTCCGCCGGCTTCATCACTGCCTTGCCCTGCTCCTCGGTATAGGATGCGGCGCGCGCGCCGTTCTCCACGACCTTCACGTCGCCGAGCACGAGGCCTACCTTGCCTTGCTCCAGGTCCGCGACGCCCGCCTTGCCGACGGCAGCGAGGATGCGGCCCAGGTTGGGGTCGGAGGCGAAGAACGCGGTCTTCACCAGCGGCGAGTTGGCGATGGACTTGGCGACCTTCATCGCCTCCTCGGCGGTGGCGGCCTCGTCGACGGTGATGGTGATGAACTTGGTGGCGCCCTCGCCGTCACGCACGATCGCCTGGGCGAGGAACTGCGCCACTTCGGTCAGCGCCACCGCGAGGCGCCCGAACTCGGCGGTGCCGGAGCCGACGATCTCGGGGTTGTCGGCGCGGCCGGTGGCGGCCAGCAGCAGCGTGTCGTTGGTGGAGGTGTCGCCGTCGATGGTGATGGCGTTGAACGACCGGTCAGCGACATGGCGCGTCATGTACTGAAGCGCCTCCTCGCCGATGCACGCGTCGGTGGCGATGAGGCCCAGCATCGTCGCCATGTTGGGCTCGATCATTCCCGCGCCCTTGGAGATGCCGGTGATGGTGACGGTCTTGCCGTCGATCACCACCTGCCGCGACACCGCCTTGGCGACGGTGTCGGTGGTCATGATCGCCTCGGCCGCCGAGGCCCAGTTGGCGGGAGCCAGGTCGGCGTAGGCCGCGGGAATGCCCGCCTTGATGCGATCGACCGGCAGCGGCTCCATGATCACGCCGGTGGAAAGCGGCAGCACCTGGTTGTTCTCGATGTCGAGCGCGCTGCCCACCGCGGCGCATACCGCCCGCGCGTTGGCGAGGCCCGATTCCCCGGTGCCCGCATTGGCCACGCCGGTGTTCACCACGATGGCGCGGATCGGATCCCCGGCGGCCAGGTGCTCGCGGCACACCTGCACCGGCGCCGCGGCGAAGCGGTTGCGGGTGAAGACCCCCGCCACCCGCGTGCCCTCGTCGAGGGCCACCAGCAGCACGTCCTTGCGATTGGGCTTGCGCACGCCGGCGCGGGCGATGCCGAGGCGAACGCCGGCGATGCTGAGGAGGTTCTCCGCGCGGGGCGGTTCGAGGTTCACGGCCATGGGAGTCTCGCGAGGAAGGCAGCGGCGAGATTATCTCACGGGCTGTCGGGCTTCCCGGGGAATGCCTTGGGGCTCAGCCGCGCCATGAACAACGTGTCGACATACCGGCCGTCGCGCAACGCGAACGCCCGGTGCGTACCTTCCACTTCGAAACCGAACTTGCGGTAGAGCGCGATGGCGCGCTCGTTGTCGGTGTACACAGTGAGCTCGAGGCGCACCACGTTCATCCACTTGTCCGCGGTGTCGCAGAGCGCCTGCATGAGCGCGGAGCCGACCCCCTTGCCCTGGTGGTCGCTGCGCACCGTCATGCCGACATGCATCGCATGGGCGCGGCGCGGGTTGGGGAAGGCATGGAGCGCGGCATTGCCGATGACCTCGCCCTCGATGCACGCGACGAAGGTCACGTCTCCTTCCTTGGGCTCGGCAAGGCGCTTGCGCCAAACCTCGCGCGAGGCAAACGGCGGCTGCAGCGTGCCCCAGTACGAGTCCCGGTCCTGGTACGTGCGGTAGAACGCCTCGTAGTCGTCGGGCTCGGCGCGGCGAATGGTGATGTCCATTCGCGGGAGGATATCGCTTTCCCTTTTGCTGCGCTGGCCGGGGCGGCGTCCGTCCCCGGGACCTGGGGAGACGGAGACCCTCGCTCGCGTAATCAGCAGTACCGGGAACCCTAAGCAAGCTTCCCGTGGCACTGCTTGAACTTCTTCCCCGACCCGCAAGGACACGGATCGTTGCGCCCGACCTTCTGCGTCGAGCGCACCATCGTCGCCACCGGCTCCGGGGCCGAGGCCACCCGGACCGGGATGCCGTCCTGGATCTGCTCCGCCGCCTCGTCGCCCACGCCAGGAGAGAACTCCGCGTGCTGGTACTGCACGTTCTTCAAGGCACGCGACGCTTCCTCGGCGGCGCGCTCGGCGGCCTCCACCTGCTCCTGCGAGCGGATCTGCACCGCCATGAGATGCCGCGTCACGTCGCGCTTGATCGAGTCCAGCATCGAGCCGAAGAGCTCGAACGCCTCGCGCTTGTACTCCTGCTTCGGCTGCTTCTGGGCGTAGCCGCGCAGGTGGATGCCCTGGCGCAGGTAGTCGAGTGCCGCGAGGTGCTCCCGCCCGTGCTGGACGATGGCCTGCAGCATCACCTAGCGCGCATAATGGGGCGGCACGTCCCGGTCGATGGGGGCGAACTTGTCCGTGTACGACTGGTTGGCCGCGGCGACGATGCGCTCGGCGATCTTCTCGCCGTCGATGGTGGTGTCGGCCCGGGCCCATTCGCCGACCGTGGTGGGGAGGTAGAACTCGCCCTCCAGCTTCTTCTCCAGGCCCTCGAGGTCCCACTGCTCCTCGACCGAATCCGGGGGCACCGACTCGTTGACCATGCCCACCAGGACGTCGTGGCGGATGGAGCGGATGGTTTCCGAGATGTCGCCGGACTCGAGCAATTCATTGCGCTGGGCGTAGATCACCTTGCGCTGGTCGCTCGCCACGTCGTCGTACTCGAGCAGCTGCTTCCTGATGTCGAAGTTGCGCGCCTCGACCTTGCGCTGCGCGTTCTCGATGGAGCGCGTCACCATGCGCGCCTCGATCGCCTCGCCTTCGGGGATCTTGAGCGAACGCATGATCGACTGCAGCCGCTCGCCGGCGAAGATCTTGAGCAGCGGATCCTCGAACGAGAGGAAGAAGCGCGACGACCCCGGGTCGCCCTGGCGGCCGGAGCGGCCGCGGAGCTGGTTGTCGTTGCGGCGGGATTCGTGGCGCTCGGAGCCGATGATGTGCAGGCCGCCGGATGCCACCACCTGCTCGTGCAGCTTGTTCCACTCTTCGCGCAGGGTGGCAACCTTGCGCTCCTTCTCCGAGGGCGTGAGGACCTCGTCGCCCTGGATCGCCTGGATGCCGGGCTCGGGGTTGCCGCCCAGCACGATGTCGGTACCGCGGCCCGCCATGTTGGTGGCGATGGTCACCTGGCCGGGACGCCCCGCCTGGACCACGATCTCGGCCTCGCGGGCGTGCTGCTTGGCGTTCAGCACGTTGTGCGGGATCTTCTCGCGCTCGAGCATCTGCGCCAGGAGCTCCGAATTCTCCACCGAGGTGGTGCCGACGAGGATCGGCTGGCCCTTGGCCGCGCGCTCCTTCACGTCGTTGATGATCGCCTGGTACTTCTCCTTGGCAGTGATGAAGACCTGGTCGTTCAGGTCCTTCCTCACCATCGGGCGGTGCGTGGGGATCAGCACCGTCTCCAGGTTGTAGATGCTGGAGAACTCGAACGCCTCGGTGTCGGCGGTGCCGGTCATGCCGGAGAGCTTCTTGTACAGGCGGAAGTAGTTCTGGAACGTGATCGAGGCGAGCGTCTGGCTCTCGTTCTTGATCGAGACATCCTCCTTCGCCTCCACCGCCTGATGCAGACCATCGGACCAGCGCCGGCCCTGCATCATGCGGCCGGTGAACTCGTCGACGATCACCACCTCGTCGTTCTGCACCACGTAGTGCTGGTCGCGGTGGTAGAGCGAGTGCGCGCGCACGCCCGCGTACAGGTGGTGCATCAGCATGATGTTGGCGGGGTCGTACAGGCTCGCGCCCGTGGGCAGCAGGCCCGCCTCGGTCATCAGGTCCTCGGCGTGCTCGTGGCCCGCCTCCGAGAGCGTCACCGTGTGCTGCTTGAGATCCACCCAGTAGTCGCCCACCTCCGCCTTCTCGTCGGCCTGGGGCGCGAGGCGGGGGATCAGCACGTTGATCTTGCGGTAGAGCTCGGCGGAATCCTCGGCCTGGCCGGAGATGATGAGCGGGGTGCGCGCCTCGTCGATCAGGATCGAGTCGACCTCGTCCACGATCGCGTAATTGAGGCCGCGCTGGAAGCGCTCGCCCACCTGGGTCGCCATGTTGTCGCGCAGGTAGTCGAAGCCGAACTCGTTGTTGGTGCCGTAGGTGATGTCGGCCTGGTAGGACTGCTGCTTCTCGGCCGAGTCCATCTGCGGGACGACCACTCCCACGGTGAGGCCGAGGAAGCGGTGGATGCGCCCCATCCATTCGGAGTCGCGCCGGGCGAGGTAGTCGTTCACCGTCACCACGTGCACACCCTTGCCGTCGAGGGCGTTCAGGTAGGCGGGAAGGGTGGCCACCAGCGTCTTGCCCTCGCCGGTACGCATCTCCGCGATCTTGCCCTGGTGCAGCGCGATGCCGCCCACCATCTGGACGTCGAAATGGCGCATGCCGAGCACGCGCTTGCTGGCCTCGCGGACCACGGCGAAGGCCTCGGGCAGCACCGAATCTAGCTCGGCGCCGGCGGCCACCTTGGCCTTCAGCTCCGGCGTCTTCGCCTGCAACTGCTCGTCGGTGAGGCCCGCCAGGTCCTTCTCGAGCGCGTTGATGGAGGCGACCTTCCTGCGATATTCCTTGAGGAGGCGGTCGTTGCGGCTGCCGAAGAGGGCCTTGAGAGCGGACGTGAGCACGTGAGGGGGAGTTTTTGGAAATGCGAAAGCCGGCCCGTGGAAGGGCCGGCGGTCTCTAATTATAAGGGAATTGGGGGCGGGCCCGGGCGGGCGCAACCCCTCGCGGGCTAGCGCTTCGCCGGGACCGTGGCCGAGGCGTTGATCAGCATGTCGTTCTTGCCGAGCGACAGGAACTTGTTGGGATTCAGGGGGATGCCCTTCTCCCGGACTTCGAAGTGCAGGTGCGGCCCGGTAGTGCGGCCGGTCATGCCGACCAGCGCCACGGTCTGGCCCTTGAGGATCACGTCGCCCACCTTCACCAGGCTCTTCTGTAGGTGCGCGTAGCGGGTGGTGAGGTCGTTGTCGTGGTCCACGTCGACGATGTTGCCGTACTCGGCCACGAAGCCCACGTTGGAGACCACGCCGCCGGCCGCGGCCAGCACCGGCGTGCCCGGCGGCGCGATCAGGTCCACACCGGTATGGAAGGTGGATTAGCCGGTGATGGGGTCGACGCGGTAACCGTAGTTGGACGAGTAGTAGCCGGAGTTGATCGGCATCGTGGTGGGGATGGACTTGCGCGCCAGGCGATCGTCCATCAGCAGGTTGTCCAGGACGCCGAGCTTGTCGGTGCGGTCGTCCAAGGTGCGCGAGATGTCGAGCAGCATCTGCTGGAACTCGCCCATGGTGAGGTCGCGCCCACCCATGGGGGCCGGGCCGCCCTGGCCGGGGGTTTCATCGAAGCGGAACTCCTCGCGCTTCACTCCGGCGGCCTTCGCGAGTCGCTGCCCGAAGGCATCCAGGCGCAGAATGCGGGCTTGCAGCTCGCCCACCTTCACCGCCAGCGAACTCAGGTTCTCCTTCATCTCCACTTCGGTGCGCTTCAGCTCATCCTGGTGGAGCGCCGTGAGCAGTGCCCGCAGGTACGGGTTGCGCACGTCGACGGCGAATTTCATGGTGACCACGTAAGTGGCCATGGCGAGGAGAAAGCCCGCCAGCAGGATGCCCAGGGCGACCAGCAGCACCTGGGCTTGGGAAAGTGCCACGGTGCGGCTCTTCGCGAGACTGTCCGAAACGAGAATAATGTTCAAACCAACCTCCCATCGTTGACCATGGCTTCCGAATCCATCTCCCGGCTCCTGGGCCGAAACGCCGAAATCCTGCCGCTCAGGGAGCAGCTGGAACGCATCGAGCGCCTTCAGGAGCGCTATCGGACTGTTGCACCCGAGCGGCTCAGGGAAACGAGCCGGGTGTGCGCCATTGACGGAACGACTGTTGTGATTTGCGCGGCCAGCGGAACCGTAGCCTCGGTCCTTCGCCATCTCGCGCCCCGGATCCTGGAGGCCCTGCAGAGCCAGCAGGACTCCTCAAAACATCCAGAGGATCAGGAGCTTAACCAAATCCGGGTGGAAGTTCAAGTGGTTGTTCCCGCGCCCAAGCGCCCGGTCGTGAGCCGTGGCGAGCTGCCCCACGTCCGGCTGGACGAACTGGCGGCGAGGTTGGGCGAGGGCCCGCTCAAGGAAGAGCTGAAGCGAATCGCGCGCGAGGCTCAGGCGAGGAGCACGCGCTCGAAGATGTAGAAGAGCGCGAAGGCCACCACCAGCAGCAGGATCACGGCCACGGTGCGGGCGGCGATGGTGAGGTACTTGCGGTCCTTCGTCACCACCCAGGCGCCGACCAGGCCCAGGAGGAAGAGGCCGGCGATGGGCAGCAGGAACCGGAGGACGAGCAGGATCTAGGCCTGGAGCTGGAGGTTGGCGAAGGCCCGCGGCAGCGCCTCGAGGCGGTCGAAGGTGACCTCCTCCCAGGCGGCGCGGTCGTCCAGCAGGGCGCGCACCAGCAGGTTGTTCAGCGCATGCCCGGACTTGTGGCCGTGGAAGGCGCCGATCAGCGGGCCGCCGGCCATGTAGAGGTCGCCCACCGCGTCCAGCGCCTTGTGCTTCACGAACTCGTCGGCGAAGCGCAGCCCGTCGGCATTCAGCACCCGGAAGTCGTCCACCACGATCACGTTGTCCATGTTGCCCCCGCGGCCCAGGCCCAGGGCGCGCATCTTCTCCACGTCCTGGGTGAAGCCGAAGGTGCGGGCGCGGGCGATCTCCTTCACGAAGGAGACTTCGGCGAAATCGATCTCGACGTGGGACTGGGCCGGGTCGAACACCGGGTGGTCGAACTCGATCTCGAAACCGAGCTTGAAGCCGTTGAAGGGCTCGAGGCGCGCGACCTTGTCGCCCTGCACGATCTCGACCTTCTTCAATACCCGCAGGTACTTCTTCGGCGCCACCTGCTCCTCGATACCCGCGGAATTCAGCAGGAAAACGAAGGTGCCGGCACTCCCGTCCATGATCGGCACCTCCTCTCCGGAAATGTCGACGTAGGCGTTGTCGATGCCCAGGCCCGCGAAGGCGGACATCAGGTGCTCGACGGTGGAAACGCGGGCGCCGTCGCGCTCGATCACCGTGGCCATGCGGGTATCGGTGACGTTGTGGGCGCGCGCGGGAATGGCGGGGTTGCCGGGCAGGTCGCTGCGGCAGAAAACGATGCCGGTGCCGGGAGCTGCCGGGCGCAGCACGATCGAGACCTTGCGCCCGGTGTGGACGCCCACGCCGGTGGCCTTGACGATCGACTTGAGCGTGCGTTGCTTGATCATTTGTTCAATTATATCAGATCGTTAGGATCTCCGCCAGCGGTGCCGCGACGCGCTCGGCTACCCACCTGAGGAATGCGGCCCCGGGCATCGGGCGCGAGTTGGCCGCCTCCTTCAGGTGGCGCACGAACGACTGGTCGATCTTCATCGCGTCCAGCCGCAGGTCCTTGATCAGGGCGAGCGACGAGTGGTGCCGAAGTCGTCCAGCGCGATGCGTAGTCCGTGCGGGCGGATCTCGCGCAGCTTGGCTACCGTCTCATCCACG
>JBBQBW010000074.1:0-8383 GCA_038318025.1 Burkholderiales bacterium
GGAAGTCGATGTAGCGGTCGATCACGCCCATCTTCACCAGCGCCCAGCTCACCACCGAGAACTGCGCATCGTAGATCCACCAGAAGGCGATGGCGGAAAGCGCGGTGGGAACGATGAAGGGCAGCAGGACCACGGCGCGGACGAACGACTTGAAGGGGATGTGGCGATTCAGCAGGAGCGCCAGCCACAGGCCGAGGACGAACTTCACCACGCTCGCCACGAACGTATAGAAAAGCGTGTTGAAGAGCGCGAGGCGCGTGACCGAATCGCCGGCGAGGTACTGGTAATTGTCGAGACCCACCCAGACCCCGGCCCGGCCCACCTTGGTGTCGGTGAAGCCGAGCCAGGTCCCCAGTCCCAGCGGATAGGTGAGGAACACCAGCAACAGCACTCCCGCGGGCAGCATGAAGAGCAGCCCGAGGAAGTGCCGGTTGTTCAGCAATTTCTGCATGTCGTGATGGTCGGTTGAGCGGCGCGACTGTCCGCTCCAACCGGCTCTAGTAGCTCGCTACAATTTGTAATACCGCTCCGCGCGCTTCTGGGCCCGCTCCACGGCCTCCTTCGGCGTCTTCGAGCCCGAGATCGCCTCGGCGACCATGTTCACCATGATGAAGTCGGCCATGGTCGCGGCTGACGCGTAGCCCATCGGGCCAGCGTGGCCGTTGGGCAGCATGATCTTCATCGCGTCGCGATACGGGGTGTGCTTCGGGTCCTCGGTCCAGATGGGGTTGGACTCGTAGGCCTTGAGCGGCTGCGTCACGTACCCGATCGCCGCCTTCTGCCACGGCTCGTATTGCTCCTTCTCCATCATGAAGGCGAGGTAAGCCTTCGCCGCGTTGGGAAACTTCGAGTGCTTGAACAGCATCATCGGGAAGAAGAGGTTGAGCTCGGTGGCCTTGCCGGCGGGCCCGATGGGCATGTTGGCGTGACCGATGTCGGCCGCCATCTCCTTCACCTTCGCGTCCGTCGAGTTCTTGGCCGCGTAGTACACCGAGATGCCGTTGGCGGTACAGCCGATCTGCCCGTCGAGGAACGCCTTGTTGTTGTTCGGGTCGAGCCAGGAGAGCGTGCCCGGCACGAAGGTGTCGTAGAGCTGCTTGCCGTACTCCAGCGCCGCGATGGTCTCGGGGCTGTTGATCACGACGTTGCCCTTGTCGTCGACCATCTTCCCGCCGTGGGACCAGACGAGCCAATGCGTCCACACGTTGCCGTCGCCGGTGGCATTGCCGAGCGCAAAGCCCGCCTGCGGCAGCCCCTTGGCCTTGAGGGCCTGGCAGTACTTGAGGAAGCCGCCCGTGTCCTTCGGGAAGGTGTCGAAGCCGGCCTGCTTCATGTGGCTGATGCGGTGCACCACGGTGTTGCCGGCGCAGCCCATCGGCACGGCGATCCACTTGTTCTTCTCGGTGCAGTAGGCCTTGCACACGTCGTACCAGCCGCCATACTTGCCGCCGAGGTAATTGCAGACGTCGGTCACGTCGACGAGCTTGTCGGGATACTGGTGCGCATCCTCGAAGGTGGAGATGATGATGTCCGGGCCGCTGCCCACGTTGGCCGCCACCGCCGCCTTCGGACGCACGTCCTCCCAGCCCTCGCTGTCGACGCGCACGTCGACCTTGTACTTCTCGCTGAACTTCTTCGTGTTGGCGAGCCACATGTCCTCGTCGCCCTGCACGAAACGCTTCCAGCGCAGCACCCGCAGCTTGGCGCCCTTCTCCGGCGTCCACTTGCCCTGCGCGAAGGCGTCGGTGGCGAGAAGCGAGCCGCCCACTCCGGCGGTGCCCGCGGCCGCGGCGCCTGCGCTGGTCTTCAGGAAATCACGTCTGCTGAACTTGCTCATGGCTCACTCCTCCTTTTTTGGTTTGCGACCTTGGGGGACAGACCACCAGTTGCTGCAGCTGAAACAACCGTTTCACTTCGCGCAACTGGTGGTCTGTCCCCTAAGGTCATACCCGTCACTGCGTCGAACAAATGCGTTCGGTCGTGGTCCGGCATGAGCCGGATCGCGTCGCCCGCATGGAACTCGTGCCGCTCGCGAAACACGGCGGTGACATCGATGCCCGCGATCTTGGCGAACACCTGGGTATCGGCGCCGGTAGGCTCGACCACCACCACCGTGGCGGCGAGGCCCTGGCCGTCGGGAGCGAGCGCCAGGTGCTCGGGGCGGGTGCCGAAGATGACCTTCTGGCCCTCCTCGCCCGCCGCTCCGCGCGGCGCCGGCACGCTCGCTCCCCCCGCCATCTCGAGGCGCGCCGCGCCCCCGTCGCGGCGCAGCGTCGCCGGGAGGAAATTCATCGCCGGCGAGCCGATGAAGCCCGCGACGAAGAGATTGGCGGGATGGTCGTAGAGCTCGAGGGGCTTGCCGCGCTGCTCGACCAGGCCGTCTTTCATCACCCCGATCTGGTCGGCCATCGTCATGGCCTCGATCTGGTCGTGGGTCACGTAGATCGACGTGGTGCCGAGGCGCTGGTGCAATTCCTTGAGCTCGGTGCGCATCGCCACGCGCAGCTTGGCATCGAGGTTGGAGAGCGGCTCGTCGAACAGGAACACCTGGGGGTCGCGCACGATGCAGCGGCCCATGGCAACGCGCTGGCGCTGGCCGCCGGAAAGCTGGCGTGGGTAGCGGTCGAGGAGCTCGGTGAGGCCGAGGATGCCGGCAGCCTTGTTCACCCGCTCGTCGATCTCGGCGCGGGGGCGCTTGGCCAGCAGCATGCTGAAGGCCATGTTGTCGCGCACCTTCATGTGGGGATAAAGCGCGTAGTTCTGGAACACCATGGCGATGTCGCGCTCCTTCGGCGGCATGTTGTTCACCACCTTGCCGCCGATCTCGATCTCGCCGCTGCCGATCTCCTCCAGCCCCGCGATCATCCGCAGCAGCGTCGACTTGCCGCAGCCCGAGGGGCCCACCAGCACCGCGAACTCGCCATCGGCGATGTCGACATCCACCCCGCGGATCACGTGGGTGCCGCCGAAGTGCTTGTGGATGTTCCGGATATGGACCGATGCCATTACGCTCTTCCTTCGGAGACCACGTAGGTGGGCCGCCCGGTACGGGCCCAATCGACCAGATTCTGCGCCGCCTTGCGCCGCAGCTCCCGCTCGCCCTGCGTGGAATAGAAGGCGGCGTGAGGGGTGAGGAGCACGCGCGGATGGCGCAGAACCGGATGATCCTCCGCCGGAGGCTCCTGGGGAAGCACGTCGAGCGCGGCGCCGTCGAGGATCCCCCGATCGAGCGCCTCCAGCACCGCGTCCACGTCGGCCACGGCGCCGCGTGCGGTGTTCACGAGCCACGAGCCGGGCTTCATCAGCCCCAGCGTCGCGCGGCCCGCGAGGCCCCGGGTGTCGTCGTTGAGCGGCACGTGCAGCGTCACCAGGTCCGCCTCGCGGAACAGCGTCGCCTGGTCGACGGGACGCACCCCGGCGGGGAAATCCTTGTGCTCGAGGTAGGGGTCGCAGCCCAGCACCTCGCCGAAGATCGGCTGCGAGATCGAGGCCATGCGCTTGCCGATCCGCCCCACGCCCACGATTCCGATCTTGAGCTCCGCCGGACGGCGCAGCAGGCCGGCCGAGGTGTAGTGCCAGTTGCGCACGCGGACGTCGCGATCGTAGAACGGCAGGTGCCGCACGAGGGCCAGCGCCATGGCGAGCGCGTGGGTCGCGACCTCGCCCACGCCGTAGTCGGGCGAGTTGGCCACCCAGACGCCGTGCCGCTTCGCGTCCGCCACATTCACGGTGTCATAGCCCGCGCCCAGGCGGCTCACCACGCGCACTTCGGGTAGGGCCGCGAAGACCTTTGCGTTCATCGGCGCGTACTGGGCGAGGAGCCCGTTGCATCCACGTGCCGCCTCGATCACGTCGTCTTCGGTCCTGCATTGCGCCACGATCGCCTCGTGCCCGGCGCCGCGGATCACCTCGAGCTCGAGGTCGATGTCGGGGAAGTCGTAGTCGGTGACGAGGAATTTCATGGGACCCTCCCCCTGCCCCCTCCCAAGGGAGGGGGAAACGCCCTCCCTTCCAAGGCAGGGGGAAACGCCCTCCCTCTCAAGGGAGGGGAAAAAGCCCTCCCTCCCCCTTGGGGGAGGGCCGGGGAGAGGGTGCCGTTCAATGGTTGTCCCGAGGCACGAACGAGCCGCTCTTGCCCACCAGGAAATCCAGGTCCGCGCCCTCGCTCGCCTGGTTCACGGTGTCCACGTAGAGCTTCCAGTAGCCGCGCGCGAGGGGCGGCTTGGGCGGCTTCCACGCCTTGCGGCGCTCGGCGAGCTCGGCATCGGAGACGTGCAGGTGGAGCTTGCGTTTGCCGACGTCCAGCTCGATGAGATCCCCGTTCTTCACCAGGGCCAGGGGCCCGCCGGCCGCGGCTTCAGGCGCAGCGTGCAGCACCACGGTGCCATAGGCGGTGCCGCTCATGCGCGCGTCCGAGATGCGCACCATGTCGGTGATGCCGCGCTTCAACAGCCGCTCGGGGAGCGGCATGTTGCCCACCTCCGCCATGCCGGGGTAGCCCTTCGGGCCGCAGTTCTTCAGCACCATCACCGAATTGGCCTCGATCGCGAGCTTCGGGTCGTCGATGCGCTCGTGGAAGTCCTCGATGGATTCGAACACCACCGCGGGCCCCTTGTGCTTCATGAGCTTCGGGGTCGCCGCGGAGGGCTTGATGATGGCGCCGTCGGGGCAGAGGTTGCCGCGCAGCACCGCGATGCCGGTATTCTTCTTGAACGGCTTCGCGAACGGCATGATCACTTCGGGGCCGTCGTTGCGCGCCGCCTTGCTGTTCTCCCAGATCGTCTTGCCGTTGGCCGTCATCGCCTCCTTGTTGAGGAGGCCCTGCTCGCCCAGCTCGCGGATCACCACTGGCAGGCCCCCGGCGTAGCAGAAGTCCTCCATCAAGAACTTGCCGCTCGGCATCAGGTTCACCAGCGTGTGCACGTCGCGCCCGAACTCGTCCCAATCCTCGAGGTTCAGCTCCACGCCGATGCGCCTGGCGATCGCCGTCAGGTGGATCACCGCGTTGGTGGAGCCGCCGATCGCCGCGTTCACGCGGATCGCGTTCTCGAACGCCTTGCGCGTCATGATCTGCGAGAGCTTCACGTCCTTCTTCACCATTTCGACAATGCGCCGGCCTGCCAGGCGCGCGAGCTCGTAGCGGCGGGCGTCGACGGCGGGGAAAGCGGCGTTGCCCGGCAGGCCCACGCCGAGCGCCTCCACCATCGAGGCCATGGTCGAAGCCGTTCCCATCACCATGCAGCTGCCGTGGGAGCGATGCATGCAGCTCTCGGCTTCGTGGAATTCATCCTGGGTGATCTTGCCGGCGCGCAGGTCCTCCGACAGCGACCAGGTGTTGGTGCCGCTGCCGATCCTCTGGCCACGGTAGTAGCCGTTCAGCATCGGGCCGCCGGAGACGCCGATGGTCGGGAGGTCCACGCTCGAGGCACCCATCAGCAGCGCCGGCGTGGTCTTGTCGCAGCCCATCAGCAGCACCACCCCGTCGATCGGGTTGCCGCGGATCGACTCCTCGACGTCCATGCTGGCGAGGTTGCGATAGAGCATCGCCGTGGGACGCAGCAGCGTCTCGCCGAGCGACATCACCGGAAATTCGAGGGGAAAGCCGCCCGCCTCCCACACTCCGGTCTTCACATGCTCCGCGATGGTGCGGAAATGCGAATTGCAGGGGGTGAGCTCGGAATAGGTATTGCAGATGCCGATGACCGGCCGGCCATCGAACTGGTCATGGGGAATGCCGCGGTTCTTCACCCACGAGCGATAGATGAAACCCATCTTCCCGTCACGGCCGAACCACTGCGCGCTCCGGCGTTTCTTGGACGACGCCATCGGGGATCTCCTCTGCGGCGGAGGTTATCATATGGTCAAGTGGTCAGGCCAATTACCAAAAGGACTTCTCATGAACGAGCTCGATCTCAAGGGCAAGGGGGCCGTCGTCACCGGGGGCGCCGCGGGTATCGGGCTCGCCATCGCCCAGCGCCTGGCCGCCTCGGGCGCGAAGGTGTGCCTGTGGGATCGTGACGACAAGGCGCTGGCCGAGGCCGCAAAGGTGGTTCCCGGTGCGCACACGGTGCGCGTGGACGTGGCCGACGAATCGAGCGTCGCAGCGGCGCGCGACGCCGCCGTGCGGCACCTGGGCAAGGTCGACGCGCTGGTCTGCAGCGCCGGCATCACCGGCCCCAACACGACGGTGGCGGAGTATCCCCTCGCCGACTGGAAGCAGGTCCTCGACATCAACTTGACCGGCGTGTTCCTCTGCAACCGGGTGTTCGTCGGCCACATGACGAAGAACGACTACGGGCGCATCGTGAACATCGCCTCGGTCGCCGGCAAGGAGGGCAACCCCAACGCCAGCGCCTACAGCGCCTCGAAGGCGGGCGTGATCTCCCTCACCAAGTCCCTCGGCAAGGAGCTGGCGAAGACCGGGATCCGCGTGAACTGCGTGACCCCCGCCGCGGTGAAGACCGGCATGTTCGCCCAGATGACCCAGCAGCACATCGACTTCATGCTGTCGAAGATCCCGATGGGCCGTTTCGGCCAGGTGGAGGAAATCGCGGCGCTGGTGTGCTGGCTCGCCACCGAGGATTGCTCCTTCACCACCGGCGGAGTATTCGACCTGTCCGGCGGGCGCGCCACCTACTAGCGTTCCTCGGCGATAATGGCGTCCCCTGCGACTTTCGCGATGGATGACCCATGACACTGCGTTACGCCGCGACTTTGGTCGCCGCCCTGCCCTTCGCCGCCCTGGCGGTGCCGCCCGATGCCTGCTCGCTGCTGAAGCCCGAGGAGATCAACCGGGTCGCCGATCGGCAGGTGGCGACGGCGATGCCGGTCAAGTCGGGCAATCCCTCGCAATGCAATTTCGTCGACGCCAAGAAGGGCGCGGTGGTGGTGGTCACGGTGCGTGAGGTCCAGTACGCGGTCCAGCAGGAAATGCAGCAGGAACGCGACAACCTCGAGAAGATCTACAAGTCCAGCAGCAAAAACATCGACACCGTCGGCGACGCGGGTTTCTGGATGCCGGTGACCCGGCAGCTCTACTTCCGCAAGGGCAAGACCATCACCTCGGTCGCGTTCCCCGGATCGAGGACGGCGGCCGAGCTGGACGTCGCCATCCTGGCGCGGCTGGTCGAGACGCGCATCCCGAAGTAGTGCGGCTCGTCCCCGGCAGCCTCACCCTTCCGCAGCTCCAGGCGTTCGAGCGTTCCCACGAGCCGCTGGAGCTCGATCACGCAACGCGCGGGCTGCTGGCCGCGGGCGCCGAGGCGGTGGCGCGCATGGTGCGCGAGGGCAAGCCGGTCTACGGCATCAACACCGGCTTCGGCAAGCTCGCCCAGACCCACATCCCCGCCGACCAGCTCGAGCTGCTGCAGAGGAACCTCGTGCTGTCGCACAGCGTGGGCGTGGGGCCGCTGCTGGCCGACGAGGTGGTGCGCCTCACGCTGCTCCTCAAGGTGGCGAGCCTCGCGCGCGGCTATTCGGGGGTGCGGCCGCTGGTGGTGGATGCGCTCCTCGCGCTGCTGAACGCCGAGGTGTATCCGTGCATTCCCTCGAAGGGCTCGGTGGGCGCCTCGGGCGACCTCGCGCCGCTCGCGCACATGTCGGCGGTGCTCCTTGGCTGGGGCACGGCGCGGCACCAGGGCCGCATCGTTGCCGCCGCCGAGGCGCTCGGCATCGCGGGGCTCGCGCCGCTGGTCCTCGGGCCCAAGGAGGGACTGGCGCTGCTGAACGGCACCCAGGTCTCCACGGCGCTCGCGCTGCACGGCCTCTTCGCCGCGGAGAACGTGTTCGCCGCGGCGATGGTGGCGGGATCGATGTCGGTGGACGCGGCGATGGGCAGCGACACTCCGTTCGACGCGCGCATCCACGAGCTGCGGGGTCAGCCGGGGCAGATTCGCGTGGCGGCGCAGTATCGGAAGCTGCTCGCGGGCAGCGCCATCCGCGCTTCGCACCTCACCGGCGACGACAGGGTGCAGGACCCCTACAGCCTGCGCTGCCAGCCCCAGGTGATGGGCGCCATCCGCGACGTGATGGACAGCGCGGCGCGCACGCTCCGCACCGAAGCCAACGGCGTCACCGACAACCCGCTGGTGTTTCCCGACACCGCAGAGTCGCTCTCGGGCGGAAATTTCCATGCGGAGCCCGTGGCGCTCGCCGCCGACACGCTGGCGCTCGCCATTGCCGAGATCGGAGCGCTCGCCGAGCGGCGCATCGCGCTGCTGATCGACGCCTCACTATCGGGGCTGCCGCCGTTCCTCACCAGTGCCAGCGGGGTGAACTCCGGCTTCATGATCGCCCACGTCACCGCCGCGGCGCTGGCTTCGGAGAACAAGTCCCTGGCGCACCCTGCCAGCGTCGACTCGCTGCCCACCTCGGCGAACCAGGA
>JBBQBW010000075.1:0-8352 GCA_038318025.1 Burkholderiales bacterium
GCCGTCCTGACAAACCTACCCGACTCCGAGTCCGCTTTCAATCTCGCGCGCGAACTGGTCCACCTGAGACTCGCCGCGTGCGCGAATGTTCTGGGTCCGGTCACGTCGTTCTACCGCTGGGAAGGTCGCGAGGAAACCGCCGTGGAGCACCCGGTGCTGATCAAGGCGAGCGCCGCCAGCTACCCCCTGCTGGAAGCCGCCATCCGGGAGCGCCACCCTTACGAGGTCCCCGAGATCATCTCCTGGCCCGTGACCCGGGGCCTGCCCGCGTACCTCGACTGGGTGGAGCGCGAGAGCATCGCCCCGTGAGGCCGGCGCTGGCGTTCGCGGGCGTGGGGCTCGCGGCCGTGCTCGCGGGTACCGCGCTCTGGCTCGGCTCCAGGCCCGCCGTGGCTCCCTCCGCGGTGAGCTCCATCGCTCCCACCGCCCTCTACTCGTCGGCGTTCCAGGACCTGTCGGGGCAGCGGCAGTCGCTGGGACAGTTCCAGGGCCGGATCCTGGTCATCAACTTCTGGGCTACCTGGTGCGCTCCGTGCCGGGCGGAGATGCCCGCCTTCAACCGGTTGCAGTCCCGCTGGGCCGCAAGAGGGGTGCAATTTGTAGGGATCTCCAACGAAGATGCACCGATCGTGCAGAAATTCGCAAGTGAGCTGGCCATCGCGTACCCGCTTTGGGTTGGCGGGAGCGAGGTCGACGAGCTGTCCCGGCGACTTGGGAATCGCCTCGGCGTGCTACCCCACACGGCGATCCTCGATGCAGCGGGCACGCTACTGGAAACAAAAGTGGGCCCTTACACGGAAGAAGAACTCGATCAGAGGTTTGGCGCATTTACGGCGAAAAGCCCTTAAATTCATCGATCACCTACAAAGCTTGGAAGTGAGCGCTTCGTGAGGAATTGAGCAAAGCGGGAATCGTGCCCGTCCTCCCTGCCTTTTCCTATGTCATCGGCGATCTCCGGTCAATTCTGGACATCGTGTCCGAACATGCTGCAAACTCGCCGCCCATGCCCAAGATCCTGATCCTTCACGGCCCGAATCTGAACCTCCTGGGCGATCGCGAGACCCAGCATTATGGGCGCGATACCTTGGAGGACATCAATGGCCGGCTGCAACGCCTGGGCCAGCAGGCGGGCGTCACGGTGGAGGCCTTCCAGAGCAATGCGGAGGCGCCGTTGATCGATCGCATCCACGAGGCGAAAAGCGACGAAACCGGGTACATCATCTTCAATCCGGCGGCGTTCACGCATACCAGCGTGGCGTTGCGGGATGCGTTGTCGGCGGTCCGGATCCCGTTCATCGAAGTCCACCTGTCCAACGTGCACGCTCGCGAGCCCTTCCGCCAGCATTCGTACTTCTCCGACATCGCCGCCGGCGTCATCGCCGGGCTGGGCCCCGTCGGATACGAGCTGGCGTTCGAGGCCGCGGTGCGTGCCCTGCGTCGAAACGCCGCTTGAGCCCGGCGCCCACAAGGCGCCCCGGCCAGCGCGCATCAACCAAGAAGCGAGACAAATGGATCTCAGAAAGCTGAAGAAGCTCATCGACCTGGTCCAGGAATCCGGGATCGGCGAGATCGAGATCACCGAAGGCGAGGAGAAGGTGCGCATCAGCCGCCAGATTGCCGCCGGCCCGGTGATGATGGCCTCGCCCCAGATGCACCCGCAGATGCAGCCCATGGCGATGGCGCCCCAGGCGGCTCCTGCCGCCCCCGAGCCCGAGCCCGCCGGGCATACCCTCAAGTCGCCGATGGTGGGCACCTTCTACCGGGCGCCCTCCCCGGGCGCGCCCTCCTTCGCCGAGGTGGGCCAGTCGGTAACCAAGGGCCAGACGCTGTGCATCATCGAGGCGATGAAGCTGCTGAACGAGATCGAGTCCGACGCCACCGGCACCATCAAGGCGATCCTGGTGGAGAACGGGCAGCCGGTGGAGTACGGCCAGCCGCTGTTCCTCATCGGGTAAGACGGCGATGACCCTCTCCCCATCCCTCTCCCAAGGCAGAGGGAGCAAACGTTGGAAGCGGTTTCGCGATGTTTGAGAAGATATTGATTGCCAACCGCGGCGAGATCGCGCTGCGCGTGCAGCGCGCCTGCCGCGAGATGGGCATCAAGACCGTCGCGGTGCATTCCGAAGCCGACGCCGACGCCAAGTACGTGATGCTCGCCGACGAGAGTGTCTGCATCGGCCCGGCGCCCTCGCGTGACAGCTACCTCAACATCCCGGCGATCATCAGCGCCGCCGAGGTGACCGACGCCCAGGCGATCCACCCCGGCTACGGCTTCCTCTCCGAGAACGCCGATTTCGCCGAGCGGGTGGAAAACTCGGGCTTCGTCTTCATCGGGCCCACGGCCGCGTCGATCCGCATGATGGGCGACAAGATCTCCGCCAAGGTGGCGATGAAGAAGGTGGGCATTCCGTGCGTCCCGGGCTCCGAGGGCGCGCTGCCCGAGGATCCCAAGGAAATCCGCCGGCTCGCCGCGGCGGTCGGCTACCCGGTGATCATCAAGGCCGCCGGCGGCGGCGGCGGGCGCGGCATGCGGGTAGTGCACACCGAAGCGGCGCTTGTGAACGCGGTGTCGATGACGCGCACCGAGGCGCAGAACGCGTTCAACAACCCGATCGTGTACCTGGAGAAATTCCTCGAGAACCCGCGCCACATCGAAATCCAGGTGCTGGCCGACGAGCACAAGCAGGCCATCTACCTTGGCGAGCGCGACTGCTCGATGCAGCGCCGCCACCAGAAGATCATCGAGGAGGGCCCGGCGCCGCTGGTGAAGCCGCGCCTCATCGACAAGATCGGCGAGAAGTGCGCCGACGCCTGCCGCAAGCTCGGCTACCGCGGCGCCGGAACCTTCGAGTTCCTCTACGAGAAGGACGAGTTCTACTTCATCGAGATGAACACCCGCGTGCAGGTGGAGCACCCGGTGACCGAGCTCATCACCGGGGTGGACATCGTGCAGGAGCAGATCCGGGTCGCCGCCGGCATGAAGCTGCGCTACCGCCAGCGCGACATCGTGAAGAAGGGCCACGCGGTGGAATGCCGCATCAACGCGGAACACCCGTACACGTTCGTGCCCTCGCCCGGGCGCATCACGCAATACCACGTGGCGGGTGGCCCCGGCATCCGCTACGACTCCCACGTCTACGCCAACTACTTCGTGCCGCCGCATTACGACTCGCTGATCGGCAAACTGATCGCTTACGGCGACACGCGCGAGCAGGCGATCGCCCGCATGCGGGTGGCGCTCTCCGAGATGGTGATCGAGGGCATCCACACCAACATCCCGCTGCACCAGGAGCTCATGAACGACGCGGCCTTTATCCGTGGCGGCGTGAGCATCCATTACCTCGAAGAGAAGATGGCGGCGCTGAAGTCGATCCAGCCCGAAGCCTAGGACCGATGGCCTGGCAGCGGGTGGCGCTGGTCGTGGGCGGAGGCGATGCCGAGGGGCTCGCCGAGGCGCTCGAGGACGCGGGCGCCGCGTCGACCGACATCTCCGACGCCGACGCCGGCACTGAAGACGAGTCGGCGGTGTTCGGCGAACCGGGGGCGGACCCGGCGCTGTGGCCCCACTGCCGCGTAAGCGCCCTCTTCGACGCCGGGGCTGACGTGGCGCGCGCGGTGGATGCCGCCCTCGACGCCTTGCAGCTCACCGCCACCCCGGGCTCGGTCGAGCGAATCGAAGACGCCGACTGGGTGGCCCTCACGCAGCGGCAATTCGAGCCGATTCGCGCCGGCGAGCGGCTCTGGATCGTGCCCACCTGGCACCAGCCGCCGGATCCGCTCGCCCTCAATATCGTGCTCGACCCGGGGGCGGCATTCGGCACCGGCAGCCATCCCACGACGCGCCTGGTCCTCGCGTGGCTCGAGCGAGAGGTGCGTCCCGGGGACGCCGTCCTCGATTACGGCTGCGGCTCCGGGATCCTCGCGATCGCGGCTCTGCGGCTCGGCGCGGGCAAGTCACTCGGAGTCGATGTCGACCCGATGGCCCTGGAAACCGCGCGCTACAATGCCTCGCGCAACGACGTGGAGCTGGCGCTTGCCGATGCCCGCGACGCGCCCCCAGGCCGCTTTCGCATTACCGTCGCCAACATCCTCGCCAATCCGCTGCGCATGCTCGCCCCGCTCCTCGCCGAACATACCCAACCGGGCGGCGCGATCGCCCTGTCGGGAATCCTCGAGGACCAGGCGGCCGCCGTAATCGAGGCTTACGCGCCCCACGCCCGGCTCGAGGTCGCGGCGCGGGATTCGGGCTGGGTGCTGCTCGCCGGAAGGCGGCACGGCTAGCGATGCTCATCACCACCTGCGGGCACTGCAGCGCGCGATTTCGCGTGACGCCGCAGCAGCTCAACGCCAAGCAGGGCCAGGTGCGATGCGGCCGGTGCCAGAAGGTATTCAGCGGCTTCGGCGCCCTGGAGCGCTTTCCCGACGACGACACGGGCGCGCGTCTGCTCGCGGCGAAGGAAGCCGAGGAACAGCAACCCGACGCCGACGTCCACGGCAGCATCCAGGCCGTGGATGACCTGAGTTCCCCGGGAGATCACGCCCCCGAGGCGCCGGCAGCCCATCGCGAAGCCGCCGACCGCGCCCACGCGCCCCACGATTCCCATCGCGCCGGCTGGCGCCAGGCGCCCGCGGTCACGATCGAGGAGCCCGACCCCCCCGAACCGCCCTCACGGTGGTGGGCGGTCGGCGCCTTCCTGCTGGCGGCAGTCCTCGCCACCCAACTTCTCTACGCCTATCGGGGACCGCTGGCACAGCAGTATCCGGCGCTGCGGCCCGCGCTCGAGGCGGCGTGCACGCAGGCCGGGTGCGCCGTGCCGTTCGCGCGCGAGCACGCGCTCCTCAAGCTGGAAGAGTCGGAGCTGCTCGAGGTTCCGGGCAAGCCGAGCGAGATCGCGCTGGGCGCGCGCATCCGCAATCTCGCCACCGTCTCCCAGGAGTACCCGCACCTCGAGCTCACCCTCACCGACCTCACCGGGCAGGCGGCCTCGCGGCGCGTGCTGCGGCCCACCGACTACCTCGGCCGGCCGCTCGCCCTGGGTGAAGTGCTCGGACCCGGAACGGAAGTCGCGGTGCAGCTGCGGCTGGAGACTCCACGGATCAAGGCGACGGGCTACGAGCTCCTGCTGTTTTATCCCTGAGGGTCGCGAGCATCGAGTCCACCGCGCGCTCGACCAGGGGCGCCGCATCGAGCAGGCGCGCCTCTCCCAGCCGCATCTGTTCGGCGAGCGCCTCGGGTGAGATCGACACCGCGGCCGAGGTGGCCGACAGCGGATTGGTGAAGAGGTACACGCCCTTGTTGGGGCTGATCCAGGTGAGCCGCGTGCGCACCGGCGTGCCGGAGGCGCGCGCGAACTCGACCCAGGTGCCGCGCTGCAGGTGGGTCCAGATGCCGGTGCGGGTGAAGACGTTGCGCACCGCGGCTTCGCCCGGGGCCGCACGCAGCCGGATCTCTTCCACCCGGAGGTCGCCCGCGGGCAGGATCTCGCGCTCGATCGACGCCGTCGGCGCCTCGCGCTGGACCGGGGCCGGCGGCATCGCGGCCATTCCCCGCAGCCCCGCCTTCACCGCCGTCGCGTGGCAGTCGACGAGCGCGTTCAGGAACGCGTCGCGCTCGGCGTCCTCGGCCCCGGCGCGGCGCATGCCCAGGTGCAGCTCCTGGATCATCGCCGGCAGCATGCCCAGCAGCCGCTTGCGATCGTTGGCCGTTTCCTTGGGCTCGACGCTCCACAGCAGGTCGTCGATGGCGCAGGTGAGGCGCTTCCAGGGCTCCGATCCCTCGCCCTCGGCCAGCACCACGTTGGCGAGCGCCTGCGACCAGTGGCCGAGCAGCATGTCGCGCACCACCGGCGGCACCCACGAGCGCGCCTCCAGGCGCCGCGCGACTTCCGCCTGGGCGATCTCGCGGGCGATCTCGCGCTTCTCGCGCGCCTCGATCAGGCTCGCTGAGCGCTGCACGATATCGTCCTCGTCGCGGCTGCGTCGCGCCAGGAAGTCATCGACCTCCGCGCCGAGGGCCACGAAGAGCGCGAGGTCGGAATCGAATTCCGCGAGGATCCGGTCGACCACCCCGTCGATCATCGAGAGCGTCTCGACGCCGAGGGTATCGTCCTCGTCGAGCCCGAGCGCGGATTCGGCCAGCGCGTCGAGCAGGTGGCGCGCCGGGTGGGCGCGGGTGGAAAAGAACGCTTTGTCGAGCAGCGCCACCTTGAGAAGCGGGATCTGCAGGCGGCCCAACAGCGCCTTCACGCTCGCGGGGACCGCGTCGTCCTCGAAAATGTAGTCGAAGAGCATCGCGACCAGGTCGATGGTCATCGCGTCCAGCGCCCCGAGCGCGGCCGCTTCGGGCCGGTCGCGGAGGGACTTCACCACGTTCACGCGCGCGCCGCCGGAAGCGAGCGGGACCGCGACGCCCTCGCGATGCATGCGCGTGAGGCTTTCGAGGAACGGCACCGCGGCGGTGCCCGGGGCGGCGGTGGCGCCTGAGCTGTCGACCCCGAACGCTGCGGCGGGCATTCCGGCGCCCGTCGCGTGAGCGGCTCCCCCTGCGTCCGGTGGGCAGGCGATGCCGGTGCCGGCCGCGTTGCCGAGGAGTCGGGCGAGCGTGGCGAAGAGGTCGCCACCCGGCGCGGGCTTCACGGCCTCGGCGTGGATCGCTCGCGGCGGCGCGGCGGCGCGGCGCGGCACGGCCCGCACGTCGGGGAGCACCCGGCGTTCGGCCAGGTGCGAGTTGAGGTCGTGGTAGACGCGCTGCAGCTCGGATTCGGCGTAACGCTCGAACTGGCGCAGCAGCGTCATGCGCACCTTGAAGCCCGCCTGCAGCTGGCCGCAGGCGTCGCGCAACGCGGCACAGATCGTCTCCGGGCTCATCGGGTTGGCGGCGTCCTCGAGCTCGGGGCGCTCCAGCAGATAGCCCACGCGCTGCGACAGCGCCGCGAGCTCGCCCTCGCAGGTCGCCTCGAGCTTGCGCGACATGGCGCTCACCGCGAGCGCCTCCTCGAGGTCTTCGTGGCCGACCAGCGAGAACTCGCCCCACGCGGGGGCGGCGGCGGGCGCGGCGCGGCCGCCCTCACCCTTCATCTTGCGGTTGAAGAAATCGAGGAAGTGGCGCCGGAACGTGACTTCCATGGACTCGCGCCCGGAGCGCGCATGGCTGCGCGCATCCAGGAACACGTCGCGCGAGTCGCGGTCGACGGCCTGCTCGGCCATCTCGAAGAGGTCGTCCTCCAGGCGGTCGAGCATCGTCGAGAGCGCGAGCGACATGCGCGTCATTGCGAGCTCGCGACAGCCGGTGAGGAGATCTGCGGATTCCTGGGAGGTGAAGCGCGGTTTCGCGCGGGGATCGCTTCCCAGCGGGAACACGTTGCCCTTGGCCGATTGCGCCATGAGATACCGCCTTTCCGGCAGTCCCGCTGTCCTGGAGCTCGCGCCCGGTAGACCGGAGACTTTGCGTCGCCACCTTTCGGTGGGTTTGCCCTGCATCAGAAAGCGTGCGTCGACAGGGATCGGTTGCGGCCCGTCTAGTGGACTTCCCGCGGGCCTGAAACCCTATTCAGCGGGGTCGACATTGCGCCCCTGGGCACGCTGCGTCAACGCCGCCGGTCGGGGCTGGGCGGCCGCGCATCAGTGAAAGGTGAGCGCTTCCTCGCCGTTATAATCGCGGCCATGACCATCCTCGTCTGCGGTTCCCTGGCCTACGACACCATCATGGTGTTCCCGGACCAGTTCAAGAAGCACATCCTGGCCGACCAGCTCCACATCCTCAACATCTCGTTCATGGTGCCCGACATGCGCCGCGAGTACGGGGGCACCGCCGGGAACATCGCCTACAACTTGAAGCTCCTCGGGGAAGAGCCGGCGATCATGGCCACGGTGGGCCACGATTTCGGCCCGTACGCCCAGCGGCTGGACGGCCTCGGCATCACGCGCCGCCACGTGCGCGAGATCCTCAACCAGTTCACAGCGCAAGCCTTCATCACCACCGACATCGACGACAACCAGATCACCGCATTCCATCCCGGGGCGATGTCCTCGGCGCACGAGAACCGCATCGCGGACGCGCCCGACGCCACGCTCGGGATCGTATCGCCCGACGGCCGGCAGGGGATGGTCGACCATGCCATGGACCTGGGCCGCGCCGGAATTCCCTATGTGTTCGATCCGGGACAGGGCCTGCCGATGTTCTCCGGCGACGAGCTGAAGGAGCTCACCGCCCGCGCGGCCGCGATCACCGTCAACGACTACGAGGCCAGCATCGTCGAGCAGAAGGCGGGGCGCCGCATCGAGGGGCTGGCCGGCCCGCACGCCGCGGTGGTGGTGACGCGGGGCGCCGAGGGCTCATGGGTCCACGCCGAC
>JBBQBW010000076.1:0-8324 GCA_038318025.1 Burkholderiales bacterium
CCTCACTTTCGGCGGCGCCTACGCGGTGCTGCCGTACGTGATCGAGGGCGCGGTGCACACGCATGGCTGGGCCACCGCGCCCCAGATGATCGACGGGCTCGCCCTCGGCGAGACCACACCCGGGCCGCTCATCATGATCGTGGCCTTCGTGGGCTTCGTCGGCGGCTGGACGAAGCAGGCGCTGGGCGGCGACCTCGCCGCGGCCGGCGCAGTCGGCGCGGCCGTGGCCACGTTCTTCACCTTCCTGCCCTCGTTCCTCTTCATTCTCGCCGGCGCTCCGTGGGTGGAGCGCACCCGCGGCATGCCGCGGTTGAACGCGCCGCTCACGGCGATCACCGCGGCGGTGGTGGGGGTGATCGTGAACCTCGCGATCTACTTCGCGTGGAACGTCTTCTGGCCGCACGCGATGGCAGGCGCGCCTTTCGGGGGCGGCATCGACTGGGGCAACGTGGCGATCGCGCTGGTGGCGACGGTGGCGCTGGTGTGGCGCGGCGTGGGAATCATCCCGGTGATCGCCGCCGCCGGGGTCGCGGGGCTGGTACTCGGTCTCTTCGGCCTTCAGGGCGCGAGGTAAGTGCCCGACTTCCCGCCGCGCTTCTCGACCACGCGAATGCCTTCCATCGTCATGCCACGGTCCACGGCCTTGCACATGTCGTAGACGGTGAGGAGGCCCACCTGCACCGCGGTGAGGGCCTCCATCTCGACGCCGGTGCGCGCGGTGCACTCGACCCGCGCGCGGCAGGTGACCACGGAGGCGACCGGGTCCACCTCGAACTCAACGCCCACGGAAGTGAGCGGCACGGGGTGGCAGAGCGGGATCAGCTCCGCGGTGCGCTTGGCCGCCTGGATGGCGGCGATGCGCGCCACACCCAGGACGTCGCCCTTCTTCGCCGTACCCGCCACCACCTGGGCGAGGGTGGCGGGCAGCATGCGGATGTGTCCCTCGGCGACGGCCACGCGGTGGGTCTCTTCCTTGCCCCCCACGTCAACCATATGGGCGGCGCCGCGTTCGTCGAAATGGGTCAGTTTTTCCGTCATAATGGATTCGAGTCGCCCGCCCCTGAGAACCCCGCGCGGGCCTGGCCGTCATAGTAGCAGCACATCCTGGCCGCACCTCGTGACCGCTCGCTCCCTCCTTACCTTCGTTCTGATGTTCCTCGTGGCCGCGCAACCCTACGCCCAGGGCCTGCCGGATCTCGGCGACGCCTCGTCCGCCACGCTCTCGGAATCGCAGGAGCGCACCATCGGCAACCGCATCATGCGCGAGGTGCGGGTTGACCCCGCCTACCTCGAGGATCCGGAGGTGGCCGATTACGTCTCCGCCCTCGGCGCGCGGCTCCTCGGCGTGGCCGATGGCCCCCGTCGCGAGCTCTCCTTCTTCGCCGTGCAGGACGAGGCGGTCAACGCATTCGCGCTCGTGGGCGGCCACATCGGCATCCACACCGGCCTCATCACCCTCACCCAGAGCGAGTCGGAGCTGGCCGGCGTGGTGGCCCACGAGATCGCCCACATCATCCAGCGCCACCAGGCGCGCACCATGGCAGGCGCCAGCAAGGCGCAGTGGACCTCGCTCGCGGCGTTGGCGCTCGCCATCCTCGCCGCGCGCGGCAACAGCAGCCAGAGCGGGCAGATCACCGAGGCCGCGGTGGCCAGCGCCGGCGCGCTGCAGATCCAGAACCAGATCGACTACACCCGCGACCACGAGCGCGAGGCCGACCGCGTGGGGCTCACCATGATGGAGCGCGCGGGCTTCGATCCGCGCGGCATGGCGAACTTCTTCGAGCGCATGCTGCGCACCAATCGCCTGAACGAGTACAAGGGCGCGCCCTCGTACCTGCGCACCCACCCGCTCACCACCGAGCGCATCGCCGACATCCAGGACCGCCTCGACCGCCTGAGCTCCAGGCTGGTCCCCGATTCCTTCGAGTACCGGCTGGTGCGCGCGCGGCTGCGCGCCGGGACCGGCTCGCCCAACGAGGCGGTCACGCTGTTCCGCACGCTCCTCGAGGACAAGACCGTGGTGCGCCCGCGCGAGGATGTATATGGCCTCGCCCTCGCGCTGCGCCGCCAGCGCGATTTCGAGGGCGCCTCGAAGCTGCTGGCCCCCCTGCGCACCGGCGCCGCGGGATCGCATCCCGCCTTCGAGCTCCTCGCCGCACAGCTCGCCGCCGACACGCAGCGCACCGACCAGGCCCTGGAGCTCTACCGCGCCGCCCGCGAGCGCTACCCCAGCCACCGCGGCCTCGCCTACGGCCACCTCGATCTCCTCCTGCAGAACGGCCGCTCCCGCGAAGCCCTTGCCGAGCTGGAGGAGCGGCTGCGTACCGTCCAGGACGACGCGCGGCTCTACGAGCTGCAGTCGCGGGCGTACCAGGCCTCGGGCCGGCCGGTGGCGCAGCATCGCGCGCAGGCCGAGGCGCATTTCCGCCGCGGCAACCTCGCCGCCGCCGTGGACCAGCTGGAGATCGCGATCAAGTCGAAGGACAGCGATTTCTACTCCCTCTCCAGCGCCGAGGCGCGCTTGCGCGAGCTGCGCGCGCAGCTGGAGAACGAGCGCTCCGCCGAGAAAGCGTTGAAGATCAGTTGATGCGCGCGGTCCTGGTCCTCTCCCTGGCGCTGGCACCGGCCGCCTCCGCCCAGTCGCCGAGCGTGCCGCAGTCGTTCACGCGAGCCGACCAGGGGCATTGCATCGCGTGCCACCGGTTGCCCGACGGCGTGGGTTCCCCGACCCGCGCGAGCCTCGGTCCCGCCCTCACCGGCACGCGCATGCGCGAGCTCAAGCCCGAGGGCATCCGCGAGGCCATCGCCGATCCCACCCGCGCCAACCCGGAAACGGTGATGCCGCCCTTCGGCAAGCACCGCATCCTCGATCAGGCCGAGATCGACCGCCTGGTGGAGGTCCTTCATGCGCTTCCCTGAGAAGGCCGCGCTCTCGCTCGCCGTGCTGGTGCTGGCGGCACTCCCCGCAGCCGCGGCGCCCGAGGGCGCGCGCTCCGAGCTGGCCGCGCGGCTGCAGGCGGCGATCCCGGAGGTGAAGCCCGCCGACTACGCGCTGGGCGGCGCCGCGGTGGACCCGGAGCTGCGTGCGGAAGTCGCGCGCAACGCCTCCGCCGCCAACCCGGTGCTGGCCGAAGGCAAGCGCCTGTGGGAGCGCAAGTTCAGGAACGGCCGCTCCCTCGCGGGATGTTTTCCCAATGGCGGGCGGCGCGTGGCGGCGACCTATCCGCAATTCGACGCGCGGCTGAAGCGCGTGGTGACGCTGGAGATGGCGATAAACCAGTGCCTCAAGTCCCACAACGAGGCGCTCTACGAGCCGGCGGATGCGGCGACGATGGGTGCGGCCACCGCTTATGCGAGGTCGCTCGCCGCGGGGCGCAAGCTCGCCGTTCGCATGGCGCCGGGCGCCGACAAACCCTTCGAGGAGGGGCGGCGCCTGCACGCCACTCGCATGGGCCAGCGCAACTACGCGTGCGCCTCGTGCCACGTGCAAGGCGCGGGCAAGCGTTTCGGCGAAGCCGCGCTATCGCCCGCCCTGGGCCAGGTGAACGCCTATCCGGTGGTGCGGCGCGGCGCGGCGCTCACCCTGCACGCCCGCATGCGCGAGTGCCTGGAGCTGATGGGCGCGGCCCCCTTCCCCGCCGGCTCGGACGAGCTCAACAACATCGAGTTCTACCTGGCCTGGGTCGCCAACGGCCTGCCGCTCGCGCCCAACGCCTGGCGGCCGTAGCGGTTTCCCGTGCTTCAGCCGCGGCACCGTGGGCGTGGCGGCTGCGTGGCGCGTCCATAGAGGTAGGCCAGCTCGGTCTTGGCACTCTCGGGCCGCAGCCAGGTGCGGGTTCCCTGCGCCATCAGCTCCCGCGCGCGCTCGTTTTGCCCGATGCACATCAGCCCCGTCACGGTGGCGAGGAACGCGTACTCGCTGCCCTGGTTGCGCGAAGTCCGGTTGCCCTCCAGGATCTGCGTTCCCACGCGCGCCATGGCGGCGCCGTCGCGCGCGCCGGTGGCGGTGAAGAGGTCGATCCAGAGCCGCTCCTCCCGGGAAAGCGCGCGCGCGCAGGCAGACTCGCCCAGTACGCGCCAGACGCGCGCTGCCTCCTCGGGATGCAGGTGCGGATTGGCTTCCTGGGCCACGGCGAGCAGGTGGGGAAGCGCCTGCAGGTAAGTGGACTCGTCCTTGCAACGCGATGCCCACAACCGGGCGAGCCGCGCCGAGACCTCCAGCGGCGCGATCGCCCCCGGTCCCGCCGCGGGCTCGCTCGCGGTCACGATGTCGTGCACCGACCAGACGGTGCGGTGGTCCCAGTCCGAGCCGCTCACGCGCGGCGAGGTGCGGCCCCGCGCGGGCGGATGGGTGGCACCGTCGAGCATCTCCATCATCGGCACCTTGGCGTTCTGCAGCTCGATGAGGTCGGTCACGCGCTCGCGCGTGAAGCGCGTGCGCGAGGCGCGGTCGTCCACCACCGGGAAGTAGTCCGAGTTGGGCGGCACGCCGAGCCGGTCGAAGTAGGTGGCGAGCGTCGACCAGCTGCCCACCGCGCGCCGCCGGATGTCGTCCCCGTTGGGCAACTGCAGGCGCTCCAGGATCGGTCGCATCGCTTCCATGCGCAGGACGTCGTCGCGGAAGGCTCCCGGCGGCCCACCCTTCCTCGCGATCACGATCACGTCCGCGTCGATCGAGTAGATGACGAAGTCCGGAAAGGTCTTCGACATGGCGCCAAGGATCGAGGCGAGCGTGCCGGCATCCATGTCGTAGGTGTGGATCCATTGCGCGAGAACGCCGCCATCGGCCATGTGCGAGTCGAGCCGGTGGTAGAACTCCTGCGTGAAGAGCGAGGCCACGCCGCTCACCCACGGGTTGGAGGGCTCCGAGACGATGATGTCGTACTTCTGTCGCCCGCGCGCGAAGTACGACTTGGCGTCGTCGATCACGATGCGGCTGCGCGGGTCGGAATAGGCGCGCTCCACCATCGGGCGGAACCAGCGCGCGCCTTCCACCATCGCGGGCTCGATCTCGATCGTGTCGACGCGCTCCAGGTTGGGGGAGCCCAGCAGGACCGCCGACGACATGCCGGAGCCGAAGCCGATCACGGCCGCGGTGCGCGCCTCCGGGCGGTGCCCCAGCGGCAGGATCGCCAGCAGCGCCATGGTGTACTCGTCCGAGGCCGGCGCCTCGCCCATGCCGATGGCGGCATCGGACTTGCCGTTGGTGCGTATGGCGCGGATGCGGCCGTGCTCTACCACGTCCACGGTGGCGGTCTTGCCGTCGCGATGGAACACCACCTTGTCGCTGGCGGCGAGACGCGCCGAGCCGCTGCGGAAGACGCCCGAAGCCGTACGGCGCGGGTCGAGCTCGAAGGCGAGCGTGATCGCGACCAAGCCCAGCACCGCGGCCACGGCCGGCCACTGCAGGACGCGCGTGCGCAGCGCGCCTTTTCGCGTGGACATGAGCAGGACGATCCCGAGGACCACGTCGATCGCGGCGCCCACGATCACGGTGCCCTTCAGGCCCAGCGTATCCATCAGGAAATGCACGGCGATCACCACGCCCAGGATCGCGCCCAGGGTGTTCACCGCATACACGAGGCCCAGGGCGCGCTCGCCGGTGGGCGAGCGCAGCAGCCGGAAGGTGATGAGCGGCAGCGTCATGCCGGCGCAGAAAGTGGCGGGCAGCATCACCAGCAGCGCGATGGCCGTGGAGCCCAGGTTGAACAGCACGAAGCCCGCGCCGCTGCGGCTCAGCGCGTTCAGCAGCCACGCCATGACATCGAAGGCGCCCGAGTACACCGGGATGGTGGCGGCCGCGGCGATGCCCATCACCAGCTGCACGATGCCGAGGAAGCGCACCGGGTCGCCCGATGCGTCAACGCGGTGGCGCACCCACAGGCCCCCCAGGGCAAGGCCCAGGATGAAGCTCGCCAGCATCAGCTCGAAGGCGTGGGTGGAGGCGCCCAGCACCAGGCCCAGCATGCGGATCCAGGCGATCTCATAGATGAACGAGGACAGGCCGGTGAGCATCGCCGTGGCGAGCAGCAGGAAGAGGAGCCGCCGCGAGGCGCTCGCCTCCTCCACGGTCTCTCCCGCGGGAACCTCGACCGGGGCGAGTGGCGCCTGGGGCTTGCGTGACAGCGCCCAGGCGACGGCGGCGATGGCGAGGTTCGCGAACCCCGCCGCCGTGAGAGTGCCGGGGAGGCCCACGGACGGGATCAGCAGGAAGGAGGCGGCGAGGACTCCCAACACCGCGCCGAGGCTGTTCAGGAAATAGAGCGTCGCGATGTCGTGTCCGGGTGTGGACTGGCGCAGCCGGATCACCGCCGAGCTCATCAGCGGGAAGGTGGCGCCCAGCAGGATCGATTGCGGCGCCAGCAGCAGCGCCGAGAGCGCCCACTGGGAGGCGCAGAAGGGGCTCGACACCTCGCAGGTCGCCGGCAGCAGCGACTGGTAGCCCCAGTCGATGGTGAAGGTGAAGATCGCATGGAAGGCGAGGGCGATGAGCCCGATGGCGCCCTCGATCACGGCATAGGCGCGCAGGGGGTTGGCGATACGGTGGGACAGGCGCGCGCACAGCCACGAACCCAGCGCCAGGCCGCCGATGAAGACCACCAACACCAGGGTCTGCGCGTACGCGGCATGGCCGAGGAAGAGCTTCACGTAGTGCGACCAGACCGACTCGTAGATGAGCCCGCTGAAGCCGGAGACGAAAAACAACACGAACAGCGGATCTGCGTCCTTGCGCATGGCGCGCCCTTTGGTTGTGGTCAGTATTCCCAGGGACGCAGCGCCAGGAGCTCCAGCACCTTTCCGTCACGCACGTCGAGGATCACGGCGAGGTCGCCCCGGTCCGTCTTGAGCGGCAGGAAACCGAGCTCCGATTCCGCGCGCCGCACCCGGCCCGGGATCGCGTCGACCTCGGCTGCCCGCGCCGGGTTGAGTTTACGCAACTGCGCAAGGGGTGCTGCTTTGCGGGCCGCCACGGCGGCATGTTTCGCATAGGGCACGAAGTATTTCGGATAGGTGTGGACGTCCTTGCCGCTGGTGGCGGAGACCATCAAGTCGAACTGCTCCTTCGGGTCGACAGGAAGGTCCACACCGATGTACTCCGGGCCGCTCCACGACAGGCTCGCGTAGGCGGGGTCACGGGCTTTCGCCAGGTCCGTTGTCTCGATGTCGGAGGCGCGCGTAAGCTCGAAGCGGTCCTTCACGAACGCCACGTGCACCGGCCGCGAGAGCGAGATCGCCCACAGCCCGTAGCCGAGGGCGGCCAGCTGCAGCATGGCGATCACCACCAGGTCGAACCGGAGGCCCTTCTTGCCGGGCTTGAAGATGATGAGGGTGATGAGCGGCCCGAGGGTCACGTCCACCGCGACGATCAGGAGGAAGAGGTCGCGGCCGCCCGCGCCGTCGAACAGCACTCCCGGGTACCACACCATGCGAACCGCGATGAAGACCGCGGCCGCGACCGCGAGGCTGAGGAGAAGGTGGGTCGCGCTGGCCCGGTAACGAGTCATGGGGATCGTGGCGTGCAGGAAAGGGCACCACAAAAGAAACGGGCCGCGCAAGCGCGGCCCGTTGCAACTGCTGTCAGTCGATTAACGGCACTGAGCGGGCAGGTATTTCTTGGTGACGGTCGTGCCGGTAATGCAGTTCCACTCGGTCAGGGCGCCCGACGAGCCGTCCGGAGCGCAAGCAGCGGCGCCGCAGATCGGATTGTAGATGAGCGCGGTGCCGGAGCCGTTGGCGGTCAGCTGGGTGGCCAGCGCGCCCGAGGCGTTCACGGTGATCAGGCCACCGGCGGCAACGTCAGGAGGAGTCGTGTTGGCCGTGCCAACGTCGGAGCAGCCGGCGGCGCCACGGGTGGCGGGCATGATGCCCTTGGACGGGTAGTACTCGGCGACGCCGGTCTTGCAAACGCCGGCGGCGTTCACGAGTTCGGTCACTTTCGAGCGGATGGTGTAGTCCTGGTACGCCGGGATGGCGATGGCGGCCAGGATGCCGATGATCGCGACCACGATCATCAGTTCGATGAGGGTGAAGCCTTTCTGGACATTCTTCATTCGGGAGCTCCTTAAAGTTTGACTGGGGTGGCCACACCTTGAGTGTGTGCGCGAAGAGCAAATGCAAGCGGTGTGCCAACGTGCCCTCCGCCCCGGTTTTCAGCCCCCCCGCGGCACCCCCCAGGACAGCGCAAATATTTAGCGCATTCAATCTCTTGCGAGCGCCCGGGCGCCCCTTCGCGAGGGGGCCGGAAAAGCGTTTCGACAGGCGCAAATACGAACTCGCCGAAGGCTCCAGCCCGCAACGCGGTAGCGACAAAAGTGACGCTTTTG
>JBBQBW010000077.1:0-8294 GCA_038318025.1 Burkholderiales bacterium
TCGATGCCGAGCTGGTCGGCGATGCGCACGAGATACAGGAGGATGTCGGCGACCTCCTCGCTCGCCGCGGCCTTCGCCTCGGGCTCGAGGACTCGGCTCTGCGCCTCGGTGAGCCACTGGAACACCTCCAGCAGCTCGGAGGCTTCCACCGACAGCGCCATGGCGAGGTTCTTGGGCGAGTGGAACTGCTCCCAGTCGCGGGCGTTGGCGAAGTCGCGCATTCGCTCGCGCAGCTCTTCGAGGTCGGTCATCGGAGTCTGCGCGCCGCTCAGAACTTCTCGTCGCGGCGCAGGTAGCGCCACTGGCCCACCGGCAGCTTGCCGAGTGGGACGCCGCCGCTTCTCACGCGCTTCAGCGCCGTTACGGTGAGCCCCACCTGCTCGCACATGCGGCGGATCTGGCGCTTGCGGCCCTCGCGCAACACGACCCGCAGCTGGTCCTCGTTGGCCCAGGAGACGCGCGCGGGCTTGAGCTTCACGCCGTCGAGCTCGAGGCCGTGGTGCAGCAGCTTCATGCCCTCCTCGGTGAGCGTCCCCTCGACGCGCACGAGGTACTCCTTCTCGACCTCGGAGTCGGCGCCGATGAGGCGCTTGGCGACGCGGCCGTCCTGCGTGAACACGATGAGGCCGGCGGAATCGATGTCGAGCCGGCCGGCAGGAGCCAGGCCTCGCAGGTGGGCGTGGACGAACTTCGTGTTCGAGGGATCCTCGGCCCAGTGGTTCTCGGGCTTGATCAGCACCATCGCGGGCTCGTGGCCGTCCTCGGGCTGGCCCGAGACATAGCCCACGGGCTTGTTCAGCAGGATCGTCACCTGCTCGCGCTGCTGGCGCGTGGCGGCGGAGTCGACCTCGATGCGCGCCTGGGGCGAGACGCGCACGCCGAGGGTCGTGACCACCTTGCCGTCGACCCTCACCCACCCGTTCTCGATCCACTCGTCGGCCTCGCGCCGCGAGCACAGGCCGAGCTCGCCCATCCGCTTGGAAAGGCGCGGATCCTCGGGATTCTCGTGGGCCGGCGCGGGCACCGCGGACTTGCGCGGAGGAGCGGCGGAGACCGTGGGCTTGCGCGGCGAGGGGCCGCGATCCACACCGCGCGGGGCGCCGGAACCCTGGGGATCTCGCGCCGGGGCGGGGCGGGGCGTTCGCCGCGCCGCGGGGTCCTGGGCATCTCGCGAAGTCGCGGGGCGGGGCGTGCGGCGCGCGCCAGGCTCCTGCGAGTCGCGCGCAGTCGCGGGGCGGGAAGCGCGCCGCGCGTTGACGTCAAGAGCGCCGCGTGTATTGCCTTGCGCGCCGCGAGGCGGCGGACGGCCGCGCCCGGCGCCGGACGGAGCTTTTGTGGCGGGCCGCGGCGGGGAGGCCGTGACCGGCGGCGAAGGTGCCGCCGGCGTGGCCCCTGCGGCGGGCGTGGACGCACGGCGCTTGCCGAGTTGCTGCTGGGCCAGCCGCGCGCGGGTCGACGGCGCCCTGGACGTCGTGGCGGCCTCGGCGGGCTTGGGGGGAAGCTTCAGGGTGGTTCGAGCCATTCGCCATGATAACGGGCGGGGGCGCGGGCGCCGTGGCGGAAACGACAAGCCCCGCACGAGCGGGGCCTGGCGGACGAACCCGGAAGGAAACGGGCTTGGGAAGCTACCTCTTCGCGATCACCGCGCAGGCGAGCCGCGGGCCCGCGTTGCCGGCCGGCTGCGACTTGTAGTCGTCGGGATCGCGGTGGACGATGAGGCCCTTGCCCACCACGTCGGCGGCACCGGTGCCGACGGCGATGCCGGTGGTCTCGAAGGTGGCGGTCGCATTGCCGTTGGCGTCCGCCCTGAGGTTCGGCAGGTCGCCCGCATGGCGCTCGCCGCTCTGGTGGCCGTGGGCCTTGGATGCGGGGTTGAAGTGGCCGCCGGCGCTCATGCCGTCGCCCGAGCCGCAATCGCCCTTCTCGTGGACGTGGAAGCCATGCTCGGCATTGGGCTTGAGGCCGGAGACCTGCGCCACCACCCGGACCTTGTCGCCCATCTGCGTGAAGCTCACGCTGCCGCGCGTGGTGTTGCCGGTGGTGGGTGCCAGGCTTGCGGAAGCCCGGGCGCCTGCGGCGCCGCCCATGTGCATGGAGGCGCAGCCGCTCGCCAGCGCGGCGGCGGAAATCACGAGCAACATCGTCTTCATGGCGGGGGCCTCATTTCTTCGGTGGCGTGGCCGCAGCGGCCGGAGCGGGAGCGGCGGGCGCCGGAGCTGCGGGGGCTGCGCCGGGAGCTGCGGGGGCTGCGCCCGGAGCGGCAGGCGGAGGAGTCACCGCCACGACGATCGGCGTGGGCTTGGGGATCGGCTTGCCGGCCATCTTCATGTTGGCCTGGTAGTTGGCCACGGCCTTTTCTACCGCCGCCTGCAGTTCGAGCTTCGCCTTGGCCGCGTTCTCCGCGTCCTTGACTTTTTTCTCCTCGGCGGCGGCCTTGGCCTTGTCGTCGAGCGGCGCCGGCGCCGGCAGCTTGGCGAGCGCGGCGGGCATGGCGAACGCCGCGGCGATCAGGGCCACGGCCAGGTTGAGTCGCTTGTCCATCAGTCGTCTCCCACGGCGGGTTGGGCATTGGGGGCCACGATGCGCTCGGGGCGCTTTCCCTCGCGCACCTCGTCGTGCCAGAGCGAATGGTGCTCCCGCGCCCAGGTCTCGTCGACGTAGCCGTCGCGCATGCCGCGATAGGCGCCGTCCATGCCGATGGTGCCGAGGTAGATGTGGCCGAAGGAGCCGGCGATGAAGAGCACCGCGGCGATCGCGTGGATCACGTTGGCCTGCTGCATGAGCTCGCGGCCCTGGTTCCAGTTGGGGAAGTCGAGGATGAGCCCGGTCACGCTGACCACCGTGCCCAGCAGCACCATGCCGCCCCAGAACCACGCCTTCTCGCCGCCGTTGAAGCGGCCCGAGGGCACCTCTTCCTTGCCGAACATGCCGCCCAGCTTCACCAGCCAGGTCACGTCGCGGGAGCTGACCAGGTTGTCCTTCACGTAGATCAGGAACATCACCACGATCGAGAAGATGAACAGCGGCCCCACGAAGTTGTGGATGTTCTTCGAGATGATCGTGAGCCAGGAAAAGCCGGTGTAGCCCAGCCACGGCAGGATGATGTGCTTGCCCCAAAGGATCACGATGCCCGAGATGGCGAGGAACACGAAGCTGATCGCCACGGTCCAGTGGGCCGCGCGCTCGACGGCGTTGAAGCGCTCGATGAGCCGGCCGGTGGGCTGGCCATGGAGCTTGATCGCGCCCTTCACGAGGTAGAACACGAGCAGGGCGGCCAGCACGATCACGAGCAGCCAGCCCCCCACCTGCGTGACCGGTCCATTCCTGAACTCGCGCCACTCGCGGCCTGCGCCCTGGATCAGGCGATTGGTATCGACGCCCGGCACCGAGGCGTAGGCCGGGCGCTCGCTCGCGGTGTCCCACGCCGGCGGATTGTTCCAGCCGGGCACCGCCGTGGACCCCTGCACGGTGCGCGGCGGGATCACCGCGGGCTTGGTGGGTTCTTCCTTCTTCTCCGGCTGCGCCGTCACCGGCGGCGCCTGGCGCGGCGCGTCCGTGATCGGGGGCGAGCCCGGTGTCGCCTGCGCGAGGCTCGCGAGCGGCAGCGCGCAGGCCGCCCCGAGGATCAATGCGCCGAGGAGGCGCATGGGGTTTCTGGACATGGCAATCCTCCTGTTATCTTTTGACGTCCCTGGTACGGAGATATTCGTCCTGGAACTTCGCACGCTCCGCCAGGGCATTTTCGTATTTCGCCTTGTCGCCCTTGAACACGTCGTTCGCGTAGGGCTTGGTGTCCTCCCTGCCCGCGTAGGATTTCACGGCGTCCTGGGGAATCTCGTTGCAGGCGGCGAGGAGCCCCGCCGCCGCGATGATCGTCAGGAGTCGCTTCATACCGTGCTCGCTTCCTTGTATGCCATCTTCCAGCCCCAGATCTCCGCGCCCTTGCCGCGCGTCATGACCCGGGTCTTGTAGATGCGCACGATCGCGTCGTGGTCGCCGGCGAGCAGCGCCTTGGTGGAGCACATCTCGGCGCACGCCGGGAGCTTGCCCTCCGCCAGGCGGTTGCGGCCGTACTTGCGGAACTCCTCCACCGAGTGGTTCTCCTCGGGGCCGCCGGCGCAGTAGGTGCACTTGTCCATCTTCCCGCGCAGGCCGAAGGCGCCGGCCTGGGGAAACTGCGGAGCGCCGAACGGGCAGGCGTAGAAGCAGTAGCCGCAGCCGATGCACAGGTCCTTGTCGTGCAGGACCACCTGGTCCTCGGTGCGGTAGAAGCAGTCGACGGGGCAGACCGCGATACACGGGGCGTCGGTGCAGTGCATGCACGCCACCGAGATCGAGCGCTCGCCGGGGATGCCGTCGTTCACGGTCACCAGCCGCCGGCGGTTCACGCCCCAGGGCACCTCGTGCTCCTGCTTGCAGGCGGTGGCACAGCCGTTGCACTCGATGCAGCGCTCGGCGTCACAGATGAATTTCATTCTGGCCATGGTTTTCTCCTGGGTCTCTTCGTCAGGCGCGCTCGATGTTGCAGAGCGTCGTCTTGGTTTCCTGCATCATCGTGACCGAGTCGTAGCCGTAGGTCGTGGCGGTGTTGACCGCCTCGCCGCGCACGATCGGCGCCGCGCCCTCCGGATACTTGCCGAGCAGGTCCTTGCCCTGCCACCAGCCAGCGAAGTGGAACGGCATCCAGCTCGTCCCCGTACCGACGCGCTCGGTGACCATCGCGCGGGCCTTCAGCTGCGCCCCGGTGGGCGTCTTCACCCACACGTAGTCCCAGTACTTGATGCCGCGGTCGGACGCGTCCTTCGTGTTCACCTCGACGAATGCCTCCTGCTGCAGCTCGGCGAGCCACGGGTTGGAGCGCGTCTCGTCGCCGCCGCCCTCGTACTCCACCAGGCGCCCGGAGCTCAGGATCAGCGGGTACTTCTCGTGGACCTTGTCGGCCACGGCCTTCTGCTGCACGGTCTTGAACAGCGTGGGCAGGCGCCAGAAGGCCTTCTTGTCGTCGTGGGTCGGGTACTTAGCCACCAGGTCCGCGCGCGGGCTGTAGAGCGGCTCGCGATGCTGCGGGATGCCGTCGGGGAAGTTCCAGACGATGGCGCGCGCCTTCGCGTTGCCCCAGAAGTGCACGTTGTGGTTGACCATCGTCACCCGCTGGATGCCGCCCGAAAGGTCGGTCTTCCAGTTCTTTCCCTCGGCCGCGGCCTGCTCCTCGGGTGTCAGCTCGCCCCACCAGCCGAGCTTCTTCATCAGCACGTGGTCGAACTCGGGGAAGCCGGTGGTGATCTCGGAGTCCTTCGAGTGCGAGCCGTCCTCGGCGAGCAGGCTCACCCCGTCCTTCATGATCCCGAAGTTGGCGCGGAAGCAGCCGCCGCCATCCATCATCTTCAGGTCCGTGCGGTAGAGCACCGGCGAGCCCGGATGTTTGATCGCCGCGGTGCCGTAACACGGCCACGGCAGGCCGAAGTAGTCGCCGTTGCAGTCGTACCCGGTCTCCTTGTCGACCACCGAGGTGGTGCAGCGCAGCGTCTTGGGATCGAAGGCGGCCATGTTGCGCATGTGGGCCTTCAAGCGCTCCGGGGTTGATCCGGTATAGCCGATGGTCCAGTTGCCGTTGTTGATCTCCTTGGTCATGTCCTCGACCAGCGGCTCGTCCCAGCCGGTCTTGTCCTTCACCAGCCGGATGTTCTTCACGAACTCGGGGCCGTAGCCGAATTTCTTGGCGAAGGCGTACATGATGGTGTGGTCGGGCTTGGACTCGAACAGCGGCTCGATCACCTTCTCGCGCCACTGGATCGAGCGGTTGGAGGCCGTCACGCTCCCCGAGGTCTCGAACTGGGTCGCGGCGGGCAGGAGGTACACGCCCTCCTTGCGATCCGGCATCGCCGCGGCGACGGTCGGATACGGGTCGATGACTACCATCAGGTCGACCTTTTCCATCGCCTGCTTCATCTCCAGGCCGCGCGACTGCGAGTTCGGCGCGTGCCCCCAGTACACGATGGCCCTCAGGTTGGAGTCCTGGTCGATCAGCTCGTTCTTCTCGAGCACGCCGTCGATCCAGCGCGACACGGTCATGCCCGCCTTCTCCATCATCGCCTTGGAGGCGAAGCGGCCCTTCATCCATTCGTAATCGACACCCCACACCTTGCACCAGTGCTTCCACGAGCCTTCGGCGATGCCGTAGTAGCCGGGCAGCGAATCCGGGTTCGGGCCCACGTCGGTGGCGCCCTGCACGTTGTCGTGGCCGCGGTAGATGTTGGCCCCGCCGCCGGAGACGCCGATGTTGCCAAGCGCCAGCTGCAGGATGCATGAGGCGCGCACGAAGGCGTTGCCGATGGTGTGCTGGGTCTGGCCCATGCACCAGATGATCGTGGAGGGCTTGTTCTTCGCCATCGTTTCCGCGGCCGCGTACACGTCTGCCTCGGACACGCCGGTCACCTCTAGGACCTTGTCCGGCGTCCACTTCTTCATCACGTCCTCGCGCACCTTCTCCATCCCGTACACGCGGTCGTTGATGTACTTCTGGTCTTCCCAGCCGTTTTTGAAGACGTGGTGCAGCATGCCGAAGATCAACGCCACATCGGTGCCGGAACGGAAGCGGATGTACTGGTCGGCCTTGGCCGCGGTGCGCGTGAAGCGAGGGTCGGCCACGATCATCTTGGCCCCCGTCTCCTTCGCGTGCAGCGCATGCAGCATCGATACCGGGTGCGCCTCGGCGGCGTTGGAGCCGATGAAGAACATGCACTTGGAGTTCTGCAGGTCGTTGTACGAGTTGGTCATCGCCCCGTAGCCCCAGGTGTTCGCCACACCGGCCACCGTGGTCGAGTGGCAGATGCGCGCCTGGTGGTCCATGTTGTTGGTGCCGAACATGGAGACGAACTTGCGGAACATCTGCGACTGCTCGTTGCTGTGTTTGGACGAGCCGACCCAGAACACGGCGTCGGGACCGCTCTCCTTGCGGATCGCGAGCAGCTTGTCGCCGATCTCGTTGATCGCCTGCTCCCAGGTGATCTTGCGGTACTTGCCGTCCACCAGCTTCATCGGGGTCTTGAGGCGGTGCGAATGCTCGGTCATGCCGTGCTCGCGCACCGATGCGCCCTTGGCGCAGTGGGCGCCGAGGTTGATCGGAGAGTCGAACACCGGCTCCTGGCGGACCCAGACGCCGTCCTGCACCACGGCGTCGATGGCGCAGCCCACCGAGCAGTGCGTGCACACGGTGCGCTTGATCTCGGTCTTGCCGGCCTTGGGGGCCGCCTGGGCCTGGGCCTCGCCGATCATGTTGAGCGGCAGCTGGCTCGCAAAGGCCGCGGTGCCGGCGGCGATGCCGGAGCCCTTGAGGAAGCTGCGGCGGTCGACGGTCCTGGAAGCCAGCGCCGTGGCGGCGCGGGCAAGCGGGTTGGACGGCTTTGCCTGTCCCTCGGATTTGCGCGTGAGCAGCATGGCGGGCTCCTCAGACCTTGGTGGTCTTGTAGTACTTCTGGATGTGCTCGGAATCGCGGTAGCCGGAAGGCTGCGCCTTGGCCGCGGCGATCTTGCCCGCGGAAGCGGCCTTCCTGCTCCCCGCCACGACGATGGCGGCGGCGCCGGAAGCGCCCAGGCCGGCGGCCAGCAGGAAATTGCGGCGGTTGGTCGGTTTCATCGTTTTCATCGAGAGCCTCCTTTTTTCGCGAAGCTTGCCAGTCAATCCAACAGGAACGATTCAGACTCCAAAGCCATGAAGGCGGCGCCGAAGGCGCCCACCGTGCGGTAATAGTTTGCGAGCGGCGCGCGGCCCAGGGCCGCCAGGAACTTGCCCACGCCAGGCGCGAGGTGCGCGTCGAAAAAGCGGCGCTGCTCGGCGATGCTCGACGGGGAACGCCCCGCTCCGCCCGCCACGAGCACGCGCATCATTTCGAGCACCCCGGCGAAGTGATCCTCGGGCTGGGAGATGCGCTCGCTCCGGGCGAGCCCCAGTGCGGCGAGGTCCTTCTGGATGCGCACGCGCGGATGGTCGATCGACGGGGCCCCGGTGTAGAACCCCGAGTAGATCGACACCGGCGACTTGCCCACCCCGACGAAGAGCCGCTCGTATTCCTCGGCGGCGGCGTCGGCATCCATGGCGCTGGATGCGTCCTTCAGGTCGCGCCAGGCGCGACCGAGCGCGGCATCGCCGTCGGCGGGAAGGTCATCGGCCGCCGCGATGCTCGCCAGGAGCGCGGCGTCGGGCGCGGCGTGGAAAAGACGTGCGAGCAGCGCATAGTAGTCGCCGCGGGCCGTATCCTCGGCAGACAGTGCGCGGTGCATCGCGACGGGGACGG
>JBBQBW010000078.1:0-8256 GCA_038318025.1 Burkholderiales bacterium
ACGCCCGCCTCGCAGCGCAGCACGCCCGCGGCCTCGTCGAAGGCGATGAAATGGTCGAGGTCGCGCACGCGCAGCAACGTATGCCCCGCGTTGAGGCACGAATCTCCGTAGCTGCGGCCGGCCCCGTGGGGCAGGAGGAGATCCTCGCCCGCCGGCAGCGGCGAGTCGCGATGCTCGAGGCGCGCGAAGCGGCCGCCTGCGGGGAAAAGCTGTCCCCAGCCGCGCGGCTCGCTGGCGCTCAGGTTGCGAGCCACGCGACCCCCGAGCCGGCGGCCGCCGTGAAGTAGCTGGCCGGATCGCGCATCGCGAAGAGCACTGGGTCGTCGTCCATCTGTCCGCGCGCGGCGAGCAACCACAGGCGGCAGGTCCAGAACACGAGCAGCGGGCAGAGCAGCCACAGCGCCTCGGGCCGCGAGTACAACGTGCGCACGGTGTCGCCGTTCATGTAGAGCGCGAGCACGAGCGTGCTCATCATCGCGCTCGCGGTGCCCATGGCGAGGACCGCCGCGCGGTCGGCGGCGACGTAGCCGCGCCCCGGCAGCGCTTCGGACTGCGCGTGCGCTCCCACGAGCTCGGCGTAACGCTTGACGAGCGCCAGGCTGAAGAACAGGAACATCGCGAAGGCGAGGAGCCAGAAAGAGAGGTCGACCGCCACCGCGAAGGCGCCGGCCACGACCCGCGTGGTGTAGAGCCCCGCGAGCGCGACCACGTCCACCACCGCCATGCGCTTCAGCGCGAGCGAATACGCGAGGGTGATGACGAAGTACGCGGCGAGCGCCGCCGCGAAACCCAGCGGCAGCTGTGTCGAGAGCAACGCGCCGGCGGCGAGGCAGACGGCGCACAACGCGGCCGCCGCGGGGATCGACAACGCCCCCGAAGCGATCGGACGCGCGCGCTTGCGCGGATGCGCGCGGTCGGCCTGCAGGTCCGTCATGTCGTTCAGCAGGTACGCGGACGAGGCCACCAGGCAGAAGGCGACGAACGCGATGGCCGCAGAGGCGAGGGCCGCGGGATCAACGAGCCGGTGCGCGGCGACAAGCGGCAGGAAGAGCAGCAGGTTCTTGGCCCACTGGTGCGGGCGCAGGGCGCGCCATGCCGCCGGCGCGAGGCCATTTGGCGGGGATGCGAACGCGCGCGTCACCGCGATGTCCCCGGGCATTCGCCCCACCATGCCGCCCACCACGTAGGCGTGGCGCGCCGCGCGCCACACGTGCAGGTCCGCCCGGCTGTCGCCCACGTAATCGAAGGGCTCGGCACCGCAGTGCTCGCGCAGGCGGCGCGCCTTGTCCGCGCCCTTGAGGTTGCCCTCGCGCGAGGTGGCGAGCACCGCGTCGAAGAGCCCGAGGTGGCGCGCGACCTCATCGGCGAGCCCGCGCCAGGACGCGGTGGCGAGCACGATGCGGCGTCCCCGCGCGCGCTCCTCACGCAGGAACTCGAGCACCGGCTCGCGATAGGGCAGCGAGGCCACGTCCACCACCCCACGGCTCGCGAGCTCCTCCTTGAGGCACGCACGGCCCCGCAGCAGCCAGCCCACGCTCTGCAGCGCCACCCAGGGCGAGCGCCGGAAGGCCGCGAGGAAGGACTCGTGCAGAAGGTCCGTCGCGACGAGGGTGCCATCGAGGTCGACGAACAGGACAGGTTCTTTGGAAGGGGTCATGAATGCACGAATGTTACAATGATTCATACGTTTACAACCCGCCTCTTCCCGGAAGGCGCCTTTCGCCCCCGTGCCTGCCTCCGCCTCGCATCCCGAGCGCCTGTGGCTTCCGCTGGTCCTCGCGGGGGTGCTGGCGATCTATCTTCCCGGCCTCGCCAACCTCCCCGTCTACGACGACGCCTACCTGACCGAGGGCGCGCTCTTCTCGCTCTACGAGGGCGCGGGCCTGCGCGAGCGGTGGCTCTCGTACTCGAGCTTCGTCTGGGTCCGCGACCTCTTCGGCGACGGCTGGTGGAAGCAGCGGGTCGCGAACGTGGCGATCCACTTCGCCGTCGTGCTGGCCCTGTGGGCGTTCTGGCGCGAGATCGGGAAACGGATGGCGCGCCCGGGCGAGGACGTTGCGGCGGGGCATGCGAACTCCGCCGCGATCGGCCTGGCCGTCAGCGTCTTCGCCTTGAACCCGGTCGCGGTCTACGGTGTGGCGTACCTGATCCAGCGCTCGATCCTGCTCGCCACGCTTTTCACCGTGCTCGCGCTGTGGCTCGCGTTCCGCGCGCTCGCGCGCGGCCAGGCGTGGCTCCTCGGCCCGGCGCTAGCCTGTTATGCGCTCGCGGTGATCTCCAAGGAACACGCGATCCTCGCGCCGCTCGCGATGGTGCCGCTCTACATCTACGCGGCGCGTCCGTCGCGGCGCCGGCTCGCCGTGCTTTCGGGCATCGCGGCGGTCGCGGTGGCGGGAGCGGCGGCGCTGCTCTGGGTGCGCTACGGCGAAATCCTGGGCAAACCCTTCGACGAGTTCTCGCGCGTGTACATCGCGCAGCTCGCGCGCCTCGACCCGAACGCGCCGGCGCGCGCCTGGCCGCTCAGCATCATGAACCAGGCCTGGCTCTTCTTCGAGTACGCCGTGCGCTGGCTGATCCCGTATTCCGGCTGGATGTCGATCAACCTGCGCCCGCCCTTCCCCATCGCCTGGGCCTCGTTTCCCCAGGTGCTCGGCGTCGTGGGATACCTCGCGGTGGTCGCGGGCGGATTCTGGCTGCTGCTGCGCCATCGCGACTGGCGCGCAGTGGTGGGACTGTCGCTGCTGCTGCCGGCGCTCCTCTTCGCCACCGAGTTCGTGACCGTGTGGGTGCAGGACCCGTTCGTGCTCTACCGCAGCTACCTCTGGGCGATCGGCCTGCCGGGCCTGGTCTACGTGCTCGCCCACGACGCGCCGGGTAAGGCGCTGCTGGGGGTGGGCGTGGCACTCGGCGCGCTCTTCGTCTGGCAGGGTCTCGACCGCGTGCACTCGATGTCCAATCCGGAACGCGCGTGGACCGACGCGATCGAGAAGCTGCCGAAGGACCCGCGCGCGGTGGGACGCTGGTTCCCGTACCTCAACCGCGGCGCCGATTACGTCGATCGCAACGAACTCAAGCTCGCCATGCGCGACTTCGAGATGTCCGCCGCGCTGGGAGACATGGGCATGGGCAGCTTCAACATGGGGGCCGTGCTGGCACTCGCCGGGCGCCACCACCAGGCGCTGCCCGCCTTCGATCTCGCGCAGCGCCAGGGCTACGACCTCTACAACCTGCCGTTCCAACGCGGCCTGTCGCTCGCCGCGACCGGCAAGCCCGCCGAGGCCCTCGCGCAGTTCCAGGCGGCGCAGAAGCTCGATCCGCCCTCGCCCACGCGCGAGCTGCTGTGGCTGCAGCTCGGACGCCTGGCGCTCCAACTGGGCCGGCCCGCGGAAGCGCTGGAGCCGCTGCAGAAGCGCCTCGCCGCGGAGCCCGCGCATCGCGAGGCGCGCTACCTCCTCGCGATGGCCCGCATCGGCACCGGCGACGCCGCGGGGGCGCTGCCGACTCTTGACACGCTCGCCGCCGAGGATCCGAAGGGCGCCGTGTATTACGCCCGGGCCCTCGCCCACCACGCGCTCGGGCACAAGGCCCCGGCGCTCGCCGACATCGAGCGCGCGCTTGCCGCCGACCCGGGCAATCCCGCGCTCACGCAATGGAAATCGCGCATCGGGGCGATGCCCTGATGCGGCCGCTACGCATCATCCACGTCGGCAAGTACTATCCCCCCGTGCCCGGCGGGATGGAGCGTTTCCTCGGCGACCTCGTGGCGGCGCAGCGCGCCGCCGGCCACGACGTGACGGTGCTCGTGCATGCCGAGCCGCGCTCGGACCACAGCGAGGATCCGCCGTGGCTGCTGCGCTGCCCGGTGTGGCTGCGCCTCATCTTCGCGCCGCTGAGCCCCCAGTTCTACTTCTGGCTGCGCCGCGTCGTGCGCCGCTTCAGGCCCGACGTGCTGCACCTGCACGTGCCGAACCTCTCGGCCTTCTGGGCGCTCCTTGTCCCCGGCGCGCGGCGCATCCCGTGGGTGGTGCACTGGCAGTCCGATGTGGTGCCCAGCGCGCGCAAGCTCGCGCTGCGCCTCGCATACCCGCATTACCGCATCCTCGAGCGCGCGCTGCTCGAGCGGGCCGATGCCATCGTGGTGACCTCGCAGCAATACCTCGACGGCAGCCGCGCCCTCGAGCCCTGGCGCGACAAGTGCCACGTTATTCCCCTCGGCATCGACGCCGCACGGTTGCCGGACGTGGATCCGGCCCGCGCCGAAGGGCTCTGGCGCGGCCCCGGGCTGCGCGTGCTTGCCGTGGGGCGGCTCACCTACTACAAGGGTTTCGGGACCCTGATCCGCGCGGTGGCGGGCACGCCCGACATGGAGCTCGTGATCGTGGGCGAGGGCGAGGAGCGCTCGCACCTCACGCGCGTGCTGCGAGACGCGGGCAGCCCCGAGCGCATCCGCCTCGCGGGACGGCAGGACGACGAGACGTTGTGCGCGTGGATGGCCTCGTGCGACGTGTTCTGCCTGCCCTCGCTCGAACGCACCGAATCCTTCGGCGTGGTGCTGCTGGAAGCGATGCGCTACCGCAAGCCGCTGGTGGTGAGCGACCTGCGCGACAGCGGCATGACCTACGTCGCGCGCGCCGGCCAGAACGCATTGGTGAGCCCGCCCGAGGACGTGCCCGCGCTGCGCGCGACGCTCGAGCGGCTTGCCGCGCATCCCGCCGAGCGCCGCCTGCTGGGGCGCCTGGGCCACGAGCGCTTCCTGCGCGAATTCACCATCGCCTCGGTCGAGCGCCGCATCCATGCGCTCTACGACCTCATGTTGCGCATGCGCGTCGAGGACGCCGTGGCGCAGGCGGCCACGGACGATCCCACGATCGCGACCGCCGGCGCGGCCGAGCCCGTGTTCCCCGCCTCCGCCTCGCCCGGACGGCTCCTCATCGTGATCCCCGCGCTCAACGAGGCCGACTGCATCGCCGAGGTGATCGCCCAGGCCCGCGCCCACGGCGGCGTCGACGTGCTGGTGGTGGACGACGGCAGCACCGACGACACCGCCGCGGTGGCGCTCCTCGCCGGGGCCCGCGTGCTGCGCGCCCCACTCTGGCAGGGCGCGTGGGGGGCGATCCAGACGGGCATCCGCTACGCGGTGCGCCACGGCTATTCGGCGGTGGTGACCATGGACGCCGACGGCCAGCACGAACCCTCGTACCTGCCGCAGTTGATCGAGGCGGGCGCCCGCGCCGACGTGGTGATCGCCGCATGCCCGAGCCGCGGCAGCCGCTCGCGCCACGTGGCATGGGCCTACTTCCGCTTCCTCACCGGCCTCGCGCTCGACGACCTGACCTCGGGCTTCCGCCTCTACAACGGCCGCGCCTGCCGGCTCCTCGCGATGGAGGAGGCCACTTTGATAGACTATCAGGACCTCGGCGTGCTCCTCCTCCTGCGGCGAGCGGGCCTCGCGATCGCGGAGATCCCGGTGTCGATGAATGCACGTCGCAGCGGCGCCTCCCGCGTGTTCTCGTCCTGGTGGACCGTCGGGCGCTACATGGTCGAGACCACCCTGCTGTGCCTCGCGCGCTGGAACTACCGGCCGCGCAAATGACGGAAACCCGCGCATGAAGAGTTACCACCTGGCGGTGCTGGTGATCGGCATCGGGCTTGCCGGCGGCATCCTGTACCTGGTGCGCCGCGACCACATCTACATCCGCCAGGGCATGTTCTGGATCGCCACCGCGGTGCTCACGCTCGCTTTCGCGATCTGGCCGTACTTCATCGACAACCTGGCGGCGATGATGGGCATCGCCTACGCGCCCACCCTCGTGCTGCTGGTGGCGATCATCGTGCTGGTGCTGAAGGCGCTCCTCGGCGACATCGCGCTCACCCAGGTGCGCCGCGACCTGCGGCGCCTGAACCAGCGCATCGCGCTCCTGGAGGCGGATGCGACTCGCCCCCCGATCGAGCCGAAGGAACGTAAGGATTGAGGGAGAAGGGAAGGAGTGGGCCCGCCTGGATTCGAACCAGGGACCAAGGGATTATGAGTCCCCTGCTCTAACCGTCTGAGCTACGGGCCCCGCGTGGCTTGAGATTCTACCGGCCCACCGCCTGCGTTACTCGATCACCACGTCGTCGAATTTCACCGGAATTGCGTTGTACACGGCGTTGCAGCCGACATTGGGCAGGTCGAAGTCGAAGACGATGGAAAGGGTCTCGTCCAGCCCCATCACGCGCGCCTTCGCGGAGAACGGCATCGAATAGCCCACCAGCAGCGACTCGCCCGACTCGTACGCGCTCGAGCAGAAGTCCGAGAGCAACGCGCGGCCGTTGTCGAACATGAGCACCTCGCGCGCGGTGCGCGCCACCGGATCGATCGCGTAACCCGCGACCACGCTGTAGGTGAGGTTCGCACCGGCGGAGGTACCGCCCGGATTGTTCTGGCTGTTGCGCCCGTTGTTGAAGAGCATCAGCAGGCCATCCTGCGTGATCGAGAGGGCGTGCTGGCCGATCGGATAATTGCCGGGGCCGTCGAGCGTGAGTGCCTTCGCGCGCAGCGACGGGAAGGTGTACCAGAACTTGGTCGGGTCCCCGAAGATCCACTTGACCGCGCCGGAGGCATAGTCGAGCTTGATGACGAAGGTCTCGCGCCCGGAGACGATGATGGAATCGTCGCGCGGGTCGTACACGGCGGCGTTGGTGTGCAGCCAGTCGATCCCGGGGAGCACGAACCGCGCGGGATCGTCGCCCTGCGAGGCCATGTAGGCCGACATGATCGCGCCGATGTCCCAGGTCCTGAGGACGTTGCCGAGCACGTCCACCTCGAGGATGATGTTCTCGATGTTCTGCGCGCCGTTTGGCGCGCGGTCGTCCACCTCGATCAGCACCCCGGTCTTGCCCGGATCCATGTTGTGGTGGAAGCGCCAGTAGCTCGCCTGCACCGCGCCGTCCTTCAGCTGCCCGTCGAGCCCGAGGCGCACCATCCTCATGCTGTCGGGGTCGCCCATCACGAACTCGCCGCCGCGCAGCAGCGAGCTGAACGCCGTGAAGGGCGCCGGCGCCCACCAGCGCGGGAAGCCGTCGGTGTCGAAGACGACGGGGCCGGTAACGATCGAGCGCACGTGGAAGAAGTCGAAGTCGAGCAGCGCGCCCGGATCACGCGCCTTCAGCACGCCGAGGTTATGGTAGATGCCCTTCGCATCGACATAGGCCGGCGTATCCACCCCGAGCGACACCTGCCGCACCGAGCCGTCGTCGAACGTGAGTTCGAGCAACACGACGTTGGCGAAGGACGCGTAGAGGCCGAAGACCGGCACCCGGAAGGCACCTGCACGCACCGCGCCATGGCCTTCCCGCGCGAGGGCCGCAGGCGTGTAGCGGGCGCGTACCGGCTTCGACACGGTGCCCGGCCGCGGGCGAACCGTGAAGCTCGCTGCCGTGATGCGCTCGGTATTCAAGCCCTCGAGCTCGACCAGCGCGATGAACGGGCTCGGGCGCGCCGGGTCGATGGCAGGCAGGAGGTCGCTCTGCTGCGCGAGCCTCGCGCACCCCGCGCCGAGCACGGCGGCGACGCGCGCCTGGAACTCCGTGCTGCGGGCGAACGCATCGCGCGCCTGTTCGCGGGTCGCGAGCCCTGCGTCGAGGCGGCTGACCCAGTAGTCGAACCCCTCGCGGTCCGCGCCGCGGCGCATGAAGGCGTTGTACAGGTCGCTCACGTACTGCGCATTCGAGGCCCCGCGGCCCACGTACTCGGCGCTCGAGACGAACAGCGACGAGATCGAATGGGCCTGCGCGTTCACCGCATCGCCACCCGTGCACTGCGCCTCGCGAAAGCGCGCCCTCCAGAACCGCAGCCCGTCCACGTCCGGCAGGCGCTTGAGGAATCCGCGGTAGAAGTCGAGCACCACGTCCACCTCGGCGCGCGAAGCGACCTTGCCGAACAGGCTCGACATGCGCGAGTCGAACTCCGGCGAGAAGAGGAATCCCAGCAGCACCGCGTCGCGCGGAAGGCCGCTCGCGAGGAGCGCGCTCCAGTAGTCGCGGCCCGCGGAGTCGGGCGAGCGGCCGAGGAACGTCTCGTACAGGCTCTGCACGAACGCGCCGTCGGTTGTGCCGGCACCCGTGTATTCCGGGCTGTCGAAGAACGCCACCGCCATCGAGCGCCAGGTCTCGTGCGAGTCCGAGCCCAGCGACTGGACCACGCCCGCTTGGCGCTCCCAGTATTCGAGCCCTCCGGCATCGGCCGGTCGGCCGAGGATCGCGGCGTAGTAGCCG
>JBBQBW010000079.1:0-8220 GCA_038318025.1 Burkholderiales bacterium
TGCCGAAGCGCACGCGAGCGTCCTCGCCTCCACGTTCGAGCTCACGCCGGCGCAGGCGCGCATCGCCACGTACCTGGCTCGCGGGCTCGCACTGAAAGAGATCGCGCGCCAGCTCGGAGTGGCCGTTTCCACCGTCCGCTCGCACACGCAGGGACCGTTCGAGAAGACCGGCGCCCGTCGCCAAGCGGACCTGGTGAGGGTGCTCCTCCTCGCTTCGGCGCTCTAGGGCGCCTTCTTGCGCTTGCGCGCCGGCTTCTCCGGCGGCGCCTTTATCATCTCCTGCGCCGCATCGTTGGCCTGTTTGCTGGCCTGGGCCATCATGTTCCACGCCCACATCGCGGGGTTGGGCATCTCCCCCTCACCGGGCATGCCCTCCGGTGGCTGCCTCGTGGCCCGCGCTTTCTCGCCGCCCTTCAGCAGCGCGCGCTGGTATTCAAGCGACTTGATCGACAGCTGCAGCATGTTGAGGTTGGCGCGCAGCCAATGCTCCACCGTCTCCAGCTCGTTGATCTTCTTCTCGAGCTCCTTGGGGTCGAGCACCGGGAACATGAGGCTCTGCAACGGGTAGGCCCCCGGATTCACCATCTTTTGCCAGAGGTCGAACATCTCCTGCGGGGTGACGGGCTTGGCCATCGCGCCTCCTCATATGGATGGGCCATTCTAGCCGCGGCGCCGGAAGGGCAAAAAAACAGAAGGGAGCGCCGAAGCGCCCCGCAATTGTCAGCCCCCTCTGCTGCTCGCGCCCCTCTTCGATCCCTGCCGGAGGATGACCATGCCCAGCCAACTCCTCTCCTACCTTAACGGGTAGGTCTTCCGGATCGAGCGCCGGAGCAGGATGGGCGGCGTCAGTCCACAACAGGGAGAACTTCATGCGCACAACGTTACTCGTCACGGCGTTCGCGATCGAGATCGCCGTCTCCGTTTCCGCTTTCGCACTGACCCCGGCAAAGCCGAATCCAATTGCGGTTAAGTACAGCGACGCCGGCGCAAAACCGGCAATCGGCCGCTCCGGCAGCGCCGCCATCGAGGTTCGCGCCCTCCTTGGATCGAATGGAGCGACCGACCTCGAGGTGACGACCGGTAAATTCGAATCGCTGAATGCCCCCAAGGGGAAAATCGACAAGGTGCAAGTGAAGCTACTGAACGATGCGGGGGAAGTCCGTCAGACGGACAATTATCGCAAGACACGTACGGGAAACGGTTACGTAAACGTGATGTACGAAAACCTGCTGCGTGGTCAGCTTGCGCAGGTACAGATCAATGTAAGCGGCATCGATCCCAACCGGACAGACGTGGTGACAGTTCCCGCAAACGTGAAGCTGCGTCCTGATATCGAGGCCGTGAGCCTTGTCGCGCCCTCTCGCGCGCTGGTGAACACTCCCGTGTTCATCACCGGCCTCATGTCCGAATCCAATGGCGACGTTGGCGCACACGCGACCTGCGAACTGCTGGTCGACAATTCGGTGGTCGCCGCGATTCCTGCTGCCTGGGTCGATGCCGGCTCCAGCGTCTCGTGCCTGTTCCAATCGACATTCGCTTCGGCGGGGTCGAAAAATCTGACAATGCGGATAGTGAATGTCGCGCCTGCCGACTTCGACTCCTCGAACAACTCCGTGACCGCCATCCTTTTCGTAAGCGATGCGACGGAGCCGTTCAACCGCCTCGAGGTCGGGGCAGGCCAGAACAACTATAGCTACGACTCCACCATCGTTCGAACCTTTCGGCGCGATGGCGGCCAGTCCAGCACTCAGACAATGCAGCGTCATCAACGGGACAATGTGCAATGGGCATACGCTTACGGAAGATTCGCGGCCTCCACTCCCCTGGATGGCAACACGCTCGCCCTGACGCACTCGATGGATGGCACACCGTTACAGCCCCTTGCATTCGACACTACCACCTTCGCAAATCGCTCTTACTACGGAACCCAGTCCTGTGCGTGGACGATATACGAGACTCAGGAACTAGGACAAATTTGCAGTGAACCTGGACTCACTCACGTTTGGGCGCAGTTACTGGGTGGTCAGGCCGTGTACACCGACGTCGCGACCGAGGTCGGAGACTTTTCTTGGTATGGGAACTGGAGCAATTCGTTTGCGTACGATTACGGCCCAAGATTCGCATTCGGCACAAACTACTCAGCAACCCTAAGCTTCGAGAGCCCATCCACCTCCCGCACCGGAACCTTATCTGCGACGATGCAGGCCAACAGGTACAGCTATGCAAACAACTACTGCTATACCCCTTACTGGAACGGGTATGGATACGAGGATTATTGCGAGTCTTACCAATATTGGAATGAGTACCAGAACGGCTGGGCGTCGAGCGGCTCCTATTAGGGATCGTAGGCAGGCCTAAAAGAAGCGGGCGCCCTAAGCGCCCGCTTCATTTTCTCGCGACTCGAATGCTAGTCGTGCTTCGCGATGAACTCCCGAATCTTCGGATAAATCATCTCGCGGTATTTCCGGCCGCTGAAAATGCCGTAGTGCCCCACACCCTTGGCCTCGAAGTGCTGCTTGTCCTTCGCCGGGATTCCGCGGGTGAGCCCTTGCGCCGCCTCGGTCTGGCCGTTGCCGGAAATATCGTCGAGCTCGCCCTCGATGGTGAAGAGGGCCGTGCCCTTGATCGCCTCGGGACGGACCTTCACGCCGGCCACCACCATCTCGCCGCGCGGCAGCAGCTGCTTCTGGAACACGCGCTCCACCGTCTCCAGGTAATACTCCGCCGGCAGGTCCATCACCGCGTTGTACTCGTCGTAAAAGCGACGGTGCGAATCGGCGCTGTCGCCATCACCCTCCACCAGGTGGTGGTAGTACTGGATGTGCGAATCCATGTGCCGGTCGGGATTCATCGCAACGAAACCCGCGAACTGCAGGAAGCCGGGATACACGCGGCGCATGAAGCCGGGGTAGCGCATGGGAACGCGCTGCACCACCTTGGCCTCGAACCACGAGATCGGGCGATGCACGGCGAAGGTGTTGACGGCGGTGGGGCTGCGGCGCGTGTCGATCGGGCCGCCCATCATGGTGAGCGTGCGCGGAATGGGTTCACCCGCCTGCGCCATCAGCGAGACGCCCGCCAGCACCGGGACCGTCGGCTGGCACACCGAGATCGCATGGACCTGGTCGCCGCCGAGGAAGGTGATGAACTCGCGCACGTAGGCGACATAATCGTCGAAATGGAACGGGCCCACGGCGATCGGCACTTCTTTCGCGTCGATCCAATCGGTGACCCACACATCGTGGTCGACCAGCATCGTGCGCACGGTGTCGCGAAGAAGGGTCGCGAAGTGCCCCGATAGCGGAGCGAAGACGAGGACGCGCGGCTGCTTCGGCGCCCCCTCCTTCTTGAAATGCAGCAGGCGGCAGAACGGCTTTTCCAGCTCGAACACCTCGCGCACCGCGTAGTCGCGGGTGCCGATGGTGATCGAATCGATGCCGAAGGCGGGGCGCTCGTAGCGCTGCGTGAGCCGGCCCATGAGGTCGAAGGCGGCGGCGGCCTGGCGACTGCCGGGCAAATAGGAAAGCGGGCTGTGCGGATGGCCGTAGAGCTCGTTGGCGGCCCGGGCGAAGTGCTTCCAGGGTTCGAGCGCCGCACGTTGCCAGTCGTACAGTTGGTACAGCATCGCTTCCAAAGTGTTCCCTTCAGAGAATGTTGCAACGCGGCATAGTGTAAACGCTTTCCCTCCGGGGCCAGTTTGATGCAGGGCAAGAAAACCCGGTGCCGCCAAGTGCCTCATCTGATAAGCTTTTTGGACCATATCGCCCCCTGATCCCATGCCTCCCGAGAAGCTGTCCGACAGCGGCGACGCCCTCCCCCTGTTCGGCCCCGTCGAGCCCTTCGCGACCGGCTACCTCGCCCTCGGCGGCCCCCACCGCATGTATTACGAGCAGTCCGGCAACTCGCGCGGCGTGCCGGTGGTGTTCCTCCATGGCGGGCCCGGCGCCGGTGCGAGTCCGGTGCACCGCCAGTTCTTCGATCCGGCCGCCTATCGCATCGTGGTCTTCGACCAGCGCGGCGCGGGACGCTCGACACCCCTGGGTTGCCTCGAGGACAACACCACGCAGCACCTCGTTGGCGACATGGAGAAGCTGCGCGCGCACCTCGGCATCGAACGCTGGATGCTCTTCGGCGGGTCGTGGGGCTCGACGCTGGCACTGGCCTACGGGCAGCAGTATCCCGGGCGGTGCCTGGCGCTGGTGCTGCGTGGCATCTTCCTCGGCCGCCCGTTCGAGCTCGACTGGTTCCTGTACGGCGTGCGCGCGATCTTCCCCGAGACCTGGCGCACCTTCGCGCACTTCATTCCCGAGGGCGAGAGGGGCGACCTCCTCACCGCCTACCATCGCCGCCTCGTCGATCCGGATCCCGCGGTGCACCTGCCCGCCGCGCGCGCCTGGAGCGTGTACGAGGGATCGTGCTCGACGCTGCTGCCCAACCCGGCGCTGGTGGCCGACTTCGCCTCGGATCGCGTCGCCCTCGGCCTCGCCCGCATCGAGGCGCACTACTTCCGCCACGGCATGTTCCTGGCGCCGCAATCGCTGCTGGAGAATGCGGGGCGGCTGCGGGGCGTGCCGGGCGTGATCGTGCAGGGCCGCTACGACGCGGTGTGCCCGCCGGTCTCCGCCGATGATCTGCACCGCGCCTGGCCGGAAGCGCAATACGCGGTGGTGCCGGATGCCGGCCATTCCGCCTTCGAGCCGGGCATCCGCTCGCGCCTGGTGGCGGCGACCGAGGCGCTCAAGTCGCGGCTGCGAGGTTCCTGAAGTCGCGCGCATAGCCGCGCAGGCGCCGCTTCAACTGTTCGCGCTGCTCGGAAGACAGACTCTGGGATAACGCCGCGATCATCTCCGCGCTTTGCCGCTCGCGGGCGCGCAGCTTGCGGATGTATTCGGGCCGGCGCCACGAGTCGGTGTCGACGAGCAGGCGGCGCATCTCGGCCAGCACCTTGTCGCGATCGGGCTTCGAGCGCAGCAGCGCCAGGGTCGCCGCCTGCCGGTAGCGCCAGTCGGCCTTGCGCTCCTCGCGGCTGTCGATGGCGATGCGCAGGTGCTCGGTCACGAGTGCCCGCTGGGCGGCGTTAAGGGGCCCCACGAACTCCTCCAGGTGCGGGAACAGGCGCTTGGCGCGGCGCCGCACGCGCTCGTCCCCGGCGCCGTCCTCGGCGTCGGCCTTGACGACCTTGCGGTTGCGCTCCTTGAAGCGCTCCTCCATCTGCGCCACCTGCTCGGCATCCAGCTGCACCAGGAAATCGGCGATGTGCGGCAGCAGATAGACCGTGGTGCGATTGAATGCCGCCTTGAGGTCCTGCTGGATGGCGGCCACATCGACCTCGCTGAAGGGGCGGTCGGCGCGGTCGGCGACGTTCTCCAGGAGCTTGCGGTACTCCGGGAGCTCGGCGGTGCGGTGCCACGAGAGGGTGCGCGCGAAGCGCTCCTTCACCCAGTCTTCCTGGTTGCCGTTGATGTCGACGTACTCGTCCACCATCCACGTTAGCATCGGCGCCGCGTTCGAATACATCAGCGCGAGGTTCGAGTACGCGAGCTTGGTGGTGAAGCCGCACGCGGCCACCGCCAGCGCCGCGGCGGCGAGGAGGAGCACGTGGGTGGCGCGGATCGGTCTCACCAGGGAATGGTCTTGCGGTCGCGGAAGAATTGCCCCGTGGGGCCGTTGGAGGGAAGCAGGCACAGCCACACCGCCGTTTCCGCGCCCTCGTCCACCGAGCGCGGCGCCTCCTGCCCGCCCATCTGCGTTCTGACCCAGCCCGGGCTCATGGAGTTCACCAGGATGCCGTCGGCCTTCACCTCGGCGGCGAGGGTGGCGGTGAGGGCATTGAGCGAGGCTTTCGAGACGCGATAGGCGGGGCTGCCCTCGGCCATCTGGTGCAGCTGGCCCAGGCCGCTCGAGATGTTGACGATGCGGCCGAACTTGAGGCGCTTCATCAGCGGAATCACCTCGCGGCACATGCGCACCGGGCCGAACAGGTTGGTCTCGAAGGTCTCGCGCCAGATCGAGGTGGGCACGTCCTGCACCCGGGCCGCGCGCGACTCGGGGTAGACGCCGGCGTTGTTCACCAGCACGCTCGGCGCGCCGAACTTCTTGTCCACCTGCTCCACGAAGCGCCGGACGCTCTTGGTGTCGATCACGTCCAGCTGCAGGCTCGCCACCTGCACGCCTTCGGCCTCCAGCTCGCGCGCGGCCTGCTCGCCCTTCGCGGCGTCGCGGCTGCCGATCACGACCGTCATTTCCGCCGTCGCGAGCTGCCGGGCGATCTCGCGGCCGATGCCGCGGTTTCCCCCGGTGACGATGGCGACTTTCCTTGCGGGCATGGCGTTCCTCGTTGAAGGGTCACTGCTATGATAACGGCACCCCCTGCGTAAATGCCGTCCACGAATGCCCAAGTTGCTGCGCGCTGTCCGCCTCGACGATTCCGACGAGCACGTGTTCCGGGCCGCCGGCGCCGCGCGCGATGGCGACTGGGTCACCACCGGCGGCTTCGCGGTGTGCGATTTCGAGAACGCCCCCCGCTGCGACCCGCCGTGCCACTGCCAGGCTTCGTTCCTCGCCACCGGCTCCACCGCGCGCTGCTCGATCGCCGAGGTCGCCGCGGCGAGCGAGGACGATGCCGAACAGTTCGTCGACGCGCTCGCCTGGCATTTCACCAAGGCCTGGGGCGCGCCCTCGTGGGAAGTGGCGCGTCGCGCCGCCGAGGACGAGCTGCGCCACATCGGGGAAGTCTGCGAGACCCTGGCCGACGGGGTCTGGATCACGGTGAAGCGCAGCCACGACGCGGGGGGCGCGCTCGAGGAGCAATATGCCGTCTACGACCGCCTGATGATCGGAACCCACACCCTATGAACCATCCAGACGCGCAGCGCGAGCTCGAGCAACGGGCGTTGCAGAATGTTCGCGGCCTCGTGGACAAGATCGAGCAGACCGACGAGTTCGAGGCGCGCAAGCAGAAGCGCGTGGTGATCGGCGTGCTGCTCGCGTGCGTCGCGGTCGCCGTGGTCCTCGCCGTGACGCTCTTCGCCTACAAGCGCAATGCCCAGTCCGACGTGGTCATCGATGTCACCAAGCTGCCGGCGGTGAAGGCCGGGCCCCAGCGCTGATGCTGCGCATCTGGGGGCGACTCACCTCCGTCAACGTGCAGAAGGTGGTGTGGTGCGCCGACGAGCTGGGGCTCGAATACCAGCGCCGCGACGTGGGCGGCAAGTTCGGCGGCAACGACACCGCCGAATACCTGGCGATGAATCCCAACGGCCTGGTGCCGGTGATCGAGCACGACGGCTTGGTGCTCTACGAGTCCAACGCGATCGTGCGCTACCTGTGCGCGCGCCACCGCTCGGCGCTGTTTCCCGAGGACCTGGCGCGGCGCGCCGATGTCGACCGCTGGATGGAGTGGCAGTCCACCAACTTCACCCCGGCAATGGGGCCCGCGTTCTGGCAGCTGGTGCGCACGCCCGCGGAGCAGCGCGATGCCGCGGCGACGCAGGCTTCCGTGGAGAAAAGCGACAAGCTGGCGGGCGTGCTTGACGACCACCTCGCCTCGCGCCAATGGCTGTCTGGGGGAGCGATGAGCGCCGCGGACATCGTCACCGCCTGCGCCGCCCACCGCTGGCTGCACCTGCCCGGCATCACGCGCCTGCCGCGCCCGCACCTCGAGCGCTGGTACGCGCAGCTTGCCGCGCGGCCGGGCTCGCGCCAGGTGACTTCGCAGGTGCCGATCGCGTGATGCGCTGCAGGAGGGCCGTCGCGAGCCCCAGGCCCACCGGGCCCACGAAGAAGGCCAGCACCCCGTACGCGCCGCTCACCGCGGCCTCGAACGAGAGGCCATGCCGGCGAAGCATGAGGCCCAGGCCCGCCAGCACCGCGAGCAACGTGCCCGCCAGGGCGATGGATAGCGCCGCCACGCTCGCGCGCCGCGCCTGCTGCCGCAGGTTGGCGTCGAGCACCAGTGCCGCCGGGGCGGCGATGGCGGCGAGGAGTGCGAGGGCCGCGGCCGCGCCCGGCGAAATACGCGCGAACACGCCCTGGCTCGCGGCGTAGGCCACGCTGGCTCCCCAGGCCCCAAGTCCGAGCACCAGGACGGAGCGGGAATCTTCACGATCGAATGGCAGTGTCATTTCGGTTCTCCTTCAGGCAATGGGGGCGGGCGCGTCGAAGGGGCGCGACCCGGTGGCGGGCGGCGGCGCGAACACCACGCGCTCGCCCAGGAAATCG